>NZ_JAVKEW010000214.1:0-58355 GCF_040226375.1 Coleofasciculus sp. G2-EDA-02
GGGTTTAGGGACAATTGTAGGGGCGGGTTTAGGGACAATTGTAGGGGCGGGTTTAGGGACAATTGTAGGGGCGGGTTTAGGGACTAAATTCAGATATTCACCGATAACGGAACAACAAAACCCGCCCTCCTCACCGATAACCCAACAACAAAACCCGCCCTCCTCACCGATAACCCAACAACAAAACCCGCCCTCCCCACCGATAACCCAACAACAAAACCCGCCCTCCCCACCGATAAATGAACAACAAAACCCGCCCTCCCCACCGATAACGGAACTCTCATAGATTCTATTTTTTGAGAAAATTGGATGTCTGACCCAAAGTCGCACCAGTATGTCCAGTCGTCACCCATAATAAAGCTCTCGCACCATCCCGCAGGGATTTCTCAATGGGTTCAGGATCACGTCCTAAAGACACAGGGACGGGTTTAATCATGATCCCGCGACTGCCAAACACAATTTCACCAATGACACGCGCACGCAGCATGTGATCGTCCGCCGTAATCAAATAGACACCATCGATTCCTTTGGCTTTCAACTCATCCACCAACGTCGTAAAGTTGGTTACCGTATCGGTAGCACGGCGATCAATATGGAGATGGTTGCGGGGAATTCCGGCTTTGGCGAATACCTTTTCGGTGTACCAAGACGGACTACCCGACGATACCCAGATATGGAGATTGGGGTGCTGCTGGGCGAAATCCGCCGCAAAGAGTTCTCGTTCTTCTTCTCCCCCTAAAACCAAAATAGCTTCCGGCTGGATCAAATAACTTTGAATTTGCTTATAGCCACACAATAGCGAAACCGCCAAAATCGGCATCAACCAGGACAGTAATCTAACCTTAGAGCGCCGCGATCGCGAAAACAAGTATCGCCGTTGACGCACAGACATCCTCAAAAGCATGAGTAAATAGATGAATCAGGTGGTATCAAGGAGGAGCGCTCTTTTGGGCGGAACCTGAAAATGCCCTCGACATCGCAAGTTACCAGTCTAAAGGTACGGTTAACCGCAATGCAATCCATTACTGGAAAAGTTCAACGATCCTTCAAAACTTTCCACCCTAACCCTCTGCTAGTCCGTACAGATTTTGATGTAGCAATCGCCATAGCGATTTAAACCGAAAACTCTTCGGTCTACTGATATTCTCTTAATTACGGGACTGGCCGGATTTGAACCGGCGACCTAGCGCTTCAGATTGGTGTGAGTTTCCTCACTCTCTGGACTATCCCTTCACCTTGGGCTTGTCGCCTTTAGGTGGTAGCCGTTCTGTTTAAGGACGTTTGTACTTTATAGAGCATACTGTCGTGGATGTAAGGACGAATGAAAGCTAGAAATCGTTTTCCTTCCTTCGTTCCCATTCGCAGACGATAAAGACCTTTCCCTTTACTCAGCCCCCACTTAAATCCCCAAACCTCTGCAAAATAAGCAACAATGATCTCATTTTGTGGTTTCGAGAGATAAGTATTGAGATTAAGCGTCAAAGCATGAACCTTTCCGTCTTTTTTCGGGAAGGACTTAGCACCATCATCCATAAACCAGATGGCTATTCCCTGGGGGGTTAAGAGATTCAGGAACTTCCGGGTGATTGTTTTCGTTCCAGCTTGATAAAGCTTCTTAACCAAAACCCGCGTCAGCGGAATCAACTTGGGTTCCAGGCGAATCTGCTTATAGCCCTTCCTTGTACTCCCGCGTCGGATACTGACTGATTTTCCGGTTATTTGTTCGAGAAGCTTTTTCTTAAATAAGAGATACTCCTCATGTTTAGATGAAGTCTGGATAAAGAAGTTTTTTTGATTTCTTTTTCCATCACCTAATAACAGTCCAGCCAGAATACCGCGTTGCTCTACTTTCGATGAGACATTGTAGTCCATCTTTTATTGGCTTCCTTAAACCAGTCTCTGCACCTTCCGATTAGTTATAAGGTTGGAGTTTTGCCAGATTGACTTAAACTCCAACTAATCGGCTTGGCTCAAGATTACCTTATCTGTGATCAGACTTAGGCTTCCTTGAATTTGACTACATTCACTCGTTAGGTTTCCCTGACGGTGCCCGATTTTTCAGGAGGCGCTTGCTCTATCCATCTGAGCCACAGCCCCATTTCAATTCAACCATTATACCCAATAGTTTCTCTCTAGTCTTGCCTGATCCCCAACTTCAGCAAAAAATTGTCATTTGTCATTCGTCATTTGTCTGTCGAAGAATTCTGACCCTCAGCCGGGGCGGGTTTAGTTATATCAGGGTGAAAACCTTCCCGTTAATGGTAAAACCCGCCCCTACAACTTTCAAAACTCTTCCCAGCTCCCCCAGCTCCCCCAGCTCCCCCAGCTCCCCCAGCTCCCCCAGCTCCCTCAGCTACTAGGAAATCCAGGGCAATTTTGCTTGAGCTGTCCAAGCCTCATCCCAAGGTTCCCCACCCACTTCTAGTCCGCAAAGAGAGCTATGGGCTTTAAGAATCGTTTTAGCAGTTCCCCCGCGTCGCGATCGCAGTTCCAGGGTAAGCTTACCCTGCATGGTATCGCGGCAAACAAAAATTAAACCCTGTTCCGTTGGGGCGCGTAGGAGAGTACCCGGTTGATTTGTCGTACTGATTAACTCAACCTCATACTCAGCATTGCGGGCTTGCATTTGCCAGTCTCCCCAAGGCTGAATCTGCCAGCGCACTTCTGAATTCCAGGGGACAAACTCATAAAATTGCCCTTGATAGTGGATACCAATTAACGCCGCTGATTCCATCCACCACAGCACTCCCCGCCTACCCCCACCCGCCGTGAGCGCCAAGTCAGGTTCATTGTCAAAGCTGTTGCAATTGAGCCAAAACCACTTTTGTGGAAAAGAACGTCCCCAGTTTTTTTCGCCGTAAGCGGGAGCATTGGTAAACTCGTAGCGTTGACCCTTCCACTCAATCCAACCCGTCGCCCAGCCGTGAGCCATCAAAATCTGCCAACCGGGTTCAAATATCTGGAATGACGATAACCAGCCTGCGGTTGATTGCTCAGGTGCATCGCGACTCGCCCAACCATAGATGGGTTGAATTTCATAGCGCCAATGGCAGTAATCTCCCGTGGCAGGATCACTAATTTTACCTTGATTCAAGGTAGCGGTGGCTTGATACCCTTGGTGGATATGATTGTCAAAGGTGGCGGGATCTAAATAGTGGGCAGGAATGGCTAAGTCTGTTTTGCCCCAATGTCCTAGGGCTAAGGATGTGGGAGATGCCCAAAATTGCTCAACATCTGGAAAAGTACGGCACAGATAACCATCCTCAGGACCCAAAATTTGAGCGGCGCCACCGGTGTGGGGTTGACCGGCGATGGGATCTTCAATGGAATACATAAAGCCAAAGGTCTGACCCCAATCGGGTAAGGTTACTCGATAGTACCATCCTTCAAAGAAGCGAGAACTACTTCCATCCCAGTGATAGCCGCTATGGGGGGTTTGCAGGAGATTGGCATTCATTCGTTGAGGTAAGGTGAAAGGGAGCAGAGGGAGATGGGGCAGATGAGGGAGATAGGGGGAGAATTTACAAATGACGAATGACGACTAAAACTTTACCAAAACTTTATAGAGGATCAGTATCATTCATAAATATTACGCCATAATTATGTAAAGCACTGGGAGAATAATAATTGTGTCACGTTTGGTTATCAATTTTTAAGATTAGTTAAGTGTTCGAGAGGATCGGGTAGCCCAGCTAAGGTGGCGAATCAAACGCCGACTACAAATGGAGCGATCGCGGCTGCAACATCCTAAAGTTAGCCCAAGCCAACTCCTTAGACAACGTTATTAAAAATGGTTCAAAACCCTGCTAGTTCGACAAATTCCCTAGCTGAATTTTCTACACTTACGGAACTGCTACGTTGGAGGGCGCTGCAGCACCCAGACAAGTTAGCCTATAAATTTCTCGTTGATGGCAAGCCAGAAGGACCCGAACTCACATACGCTGACCTTGACCGTTTAGCCCGGGCGATAGGGGCTTGGCTGCAACAGCATAGTGCTAGAGGTGAACGTGCTTTACTCCTCTATCCCCAAGGATTAGAGGTGATTGCTGCCTTTTGTGGCTGTTTGTATGGGGGGATTATTGCCATCCCTGTCCCGCCTCCGGATGGGGGACGAATGAAGCGCACGTTACCCAGACTGCGCTCTATTGTTCAAGATGCCCAAGCCTCTATTTGTTTAACCACAGGTCGAATTCTTTCTCTGCTGGAGAATGGACGGGAGGAGTTTCCCGAATTCGACCAAATGCAGTGGCTGGATACTGAACAGGTCGATCTCAATCTGGCTCAAGCATGGCAAGACCCCCAAGCAAGTCGGGATGAGCTAGCTTATCTCCAGTACACATCAGGATCTACCTCCACACCCAAGGGGGTAATGCTATCTCACCATAACCTGATGTTCCATTCCGGCTATCTTAATCAAGCCTGCGGTTACGATGCAGATAGCGCCACTGTCACCTGGATGCCTTACTTCCACGATTACGGGTTAGTCCAAGGCATGGTTCAACCCCTCTATAACGGGACGCCCTGTTATGTAATGTCGCCCTTTTCCTTTATTAAGCAACCGATGCGATGGTTAGGGGCGATTACCCATTATCGGGCAACTCATAGCCAAGCGCCTAACTTTGCTTACGATTTGTGTGTGCGGCGGGCAAAACCCAAACAACTAGCAAAACTGGATTTGAGCAGTTGGCAAGCGGCGGGAAATGCGGCGGAACCGATTAACCCGAAAGTGATGCAGTCTTTCTTTGAAACCTTTGAAAAATGTGGGTTCCGTTGGAATGCCTTTGCCCCTGCTTATGGACTAGCAGAAGATACCCTGCTGGTATCCAGTAAGCCATTGCTCACCCCGCCGGTTCTTTGTATCCTTGATGCGTCTGCTTTAGAAAAAAATCGGATTGTTCCCGTATCCAGCCCCCAAGAAGGGGTAAGGATGTTGCCCAGTTGTGGGCGTCTGGTTTGTGATACTCAAGTCGTTATCGCGAATCCTGATACATTGACCCAATGTGAGCCTGATCAAGTAGGGGAAATTTGGGTGAAAGACCCCAGTGTGGCTCAAGGGTATTGGCAACGTCCAGAGGCGACGAAGGAAACATTTCAGGCAAATCTTGCAGATACCGGGGAAGGTCCGTTCTTACGGACAGGGGATTTAGGATTTTTGCGAGACGGTGAACTATTTATTACCGGTCGGATTAAAGACCTGATTATTATCCGAGGTACTAATCATTATCCTCAAGATATTGAATGGACGGTGCAGCAGGTTCACTCCGCTTTGCGTCCTGATTATGGCGCCGCCTTTTCGATTGAGGCTGGCGGTGAGGAACGGTTGATTGTGCTACAGGAGGTTGAACGTCGGACTCAAGATGTCAACTTTGAGGCAGTGATTACGGATATTCGTCAAGCTGTAGCCGAGGAACATGAAATCCCAGCTTATGCTGTTGTCCTAGTTCAACCGGGAACAATTGAGAAAACCTCAAGTGGCAAAATTCAGCGCCTTGCGGCGAGAACTAAGTTCTTGAATGGAGAACTGGGTGTGATCGCGGATTGGAGTGAAAATCCGAAACTCAGGAGTAAGTTCCGCACCCTCCAGGGAGAAGTCGATGCTTTGGTGCAGCAATTACAAGTTCCCAAGTCTTAGGTTTGGTGATTGGGGATTGGTGATTGATTAAAGATTTATTCCACCATATCGGGGCGGGTTTAGGAACATCAGGGTGACAAGTAAGGATAATCGTAAAACCCGCCCCTACGAAAAAACAAAGAGGGTACAAAGAAATGCATCAACTGAAACAGTATCAAATAGCACAAGCCCTAGAACGGGATTTAGGAGATCCGGCTCATCCAGAGAGTACGATGTCCTTCAAACGGGTGATGGAACTGGATGAGAGCGAAGAGTTTCCTGAAGCTGAAGTGGATTGGCTTTATAACTGGAAACTGCAAGATTACTACGTCCCAGAAAACTGTGGGGGTAAATTTACCTCCTTTGAGGAATTCGTCGCCTTTGTGCGGGTGATGTCAAGGCGGGATCAAACGATCGCGATCGCATTTACCACCATGTTCTGGTCGTTCCTCACCTGGATGGCGGGTACAGATGCCCAAAAAAAGAAACTTTCCCAGTTTATCCGCGAGGAAAAGGGAACCATGTGTCTTGCCTATTCCGAACGAGCCCATGGGAGTGACTTGATTGGTGGCGATGTGACTGCCAAAAAAGTTGAGGGAGGGTATCTCCTGAATGGGGAAAAGTGGCCCATTAACCGCGCTACCCGTTCCGGGGTATCGTTTGTTTTAGCCAAAACCAGTGAAGAAGAAGGCGCTCGTTGTCTGTCCTTATTTATGGTTGACAAACGTAAACTTGACCCCTCTACCTACTACAACCTGCCCAAAATCCTCACCCATGGTATTCGCGCCTCAGATATGAGTGGGATTGGGTTTAAGGATTGCTTCATTCCCGAAGGGATGCGCTTAAAGGACGAAGGTTCGGGTTTAGAACTTGCACTCAAGGGCTTCCAAATCACCCGCATGTTGTGCGCCGCCTTCTCTCACGGTGCTGCTGATACCGCGATGAGAACCACGCTAAACTTTGCCATTAACCGGGTTGTTTATCACAAAACTGTTTTTGATATCCCTCAACCTCGGCAAACCTTAGTCGATGGGTTCATCGATATGTTGGTTTGTGATTGTGAAACCATTGGTGCCGCGAGAGGGTTTCATATTATCCCCGAACAATTTTCCGTCTGGGCGACGGTGGTTAAATACTTTGTCACCATCAAACTAGAAGAGGTGATTAACAGTGTTTACGTCGTCCTCGGTTCCCGTTTCTATATGCGCGATGAGCATGACTACGGCATTTTCCAGAAACTGCTGCGGGATAATTCGATTATCAGTATGTTTGATGGCAGCAGCGTGGTTAACCTTCATGCCCTAATTCTTCAGTTTCGCCCAATCGCCAAATATCGCTCCAGACGCAAGCAGAAGACGATGGAGGGTATCCAATCCCGTCTGGATGCCATTTTCTCCCTAGAAAAATCCGTCCCGCCATTTGAGCCAGAGAAGCTGGAATTATTTGGTCGGGGGGCTGACGATGTTCTGCAAGGGCTAGAAATTGCCTGGGAACAACTCCAGGCGCTGAAGACACAAGGGGATGTTGACGCCGAAGTAGTGGAAAAAATTATCACATTAACTACCATTGTTCTAGAAGAACTCGACGCCTTCGATGAACGTATTGCCAACTCCGGATTTGAACATGGTCATGATCAAGATCCCGAATTATTTGAACTGGCGAAAAAATACTGCGACTTACACGCCGCCGCCGCATCGGTTCACACCTGGATTTACAACCGGACAATCTTAGGTGAGTTCTTTAGCAAGGGAGAATGGTTAGTATTAGGACTTTATCGCCGCTTACGCCCCTGGCGATCGCTGCCCAATATTGTCCCGAAAGTCTACAGTGAAAATGTGGCACAACACCTGCTGAAGCTGCATCAGGAAAACAAAATGTTTTCCATTGTACCCATTCAACTAGCCCACACTGAAACACAAGAGGAAAAAACCCATGCAAGTGCAGAACTCCAACTCCAAGCCTAATGACGTTATGGTTCAAAGCGACGTAGAAACCACCAATCAGCCCGTTGATTCCGTTCAAGCTATTCAAAACTGGATGGTAAATCAACTGGTAGAACAACTATCCCTAGATGCCAAAAACATTGATGTCACCGAACCTTTAACCCGCTATGGGCTGGATTCCATTGACGCGGTAACCATTGTCGGTGAACTCGAAGATTGGTTAGAAGTTGAATTACCTTCGACATTGTTCTGGGATTATCCGACAATTGAGAAATCGGCTCAATACCTAGTCGCAGAATTCGATGTTTCAGCCGCATTAAACAACGCCGAACCCGTAGCCCCCTCGGATAATAAAGACGTGGAACCCGAAGCATCCGAAAAATCCGGCAAAGGCTGGGGTGGATTTTGGAAAGGATTGGGAGGGTAGAGACGTGCCATGGCACGTCTGGGAGCAGGGGGAGCAGGGGGAGCAGGGGGAGCAGGGGGAGCAGGGGAAGTTAACTCAAAAATCTACCTTACCTATTGCCTATTGCCCATTGCCTATTCCCTATTCTCTGTTCCCCGTTCCCTAACAAATGACGAATGACGTAGCTTGCTTCTCGCGAAGCGAGTATGACAAATGACAAAAAAGGAGGAAGCTGTTAATTGAATTTTTCTGACTTTTCCTTCTGGTGGGTGCTACTGCTTTACGCCATTCCTTTCTTTGCCATTCGCTATGTTGGCAAATCCCTGAAGCTGTGGCGAGACAACTTTGACACCATCGGTTTGGCGGTGATGTCACTGATATTGTTTTTGAATGCCAGTCGCTCTAGTTTCGCCATCTTTATGGTTGAGGTAGTGTTCAACTACTTCATGGTACGGCTGATGCTCCAGCGGCGGGGGAATGGTGCTAAGTTAATTGCCGCGATCGTGATTATCACCGATATTGCGATCCTCGCCTACCTAAAATACTTGACATTTTTTGCCGAAGATGTATTGGGAATCGTTGTACCGGGATTCAGGAACAATTGGGAACAAAACTTTCCCTTGCCAATTTTTCAACAGATTCCCCCTGGCGTTTCCTTCTACACCTTCCAGATGGTAGCATTTGTGGTCGATTCCCTCAGACCTAAATATAAAAAACCTATCGCTTTTCTGGATTACATTAATTTTATTGCCTTCTTTCCGCAGATTGTCGCAGGACCGATTGAACGACGGGCTGACTTATTACCCCAAATTCAAGGGTTTCGCTTTAAATTCACAGCAGAAAATTTTGAGTTGGGATTACGATGGCTATCTTTGGGCTTCTTTATGAAGTTGGTGCTAGCCGATAATATCGCCCCCTACATTAACTTACAAGAAACTGCAAATCCCTGGATTGTTTGGTTCTTTGCTTACTTATTTACCCTGCGAATCTACTTTGATTTTGCCGGCTATAGTTTCATGGCGATAGGTGTGGCGAGAATATTGGGAGTTCAACTAACCGTAAACTTCCTGGCTCCCTATACCTCCGTCAGTATTCAGGAATTTTGGCGGCGATGGCACATTACCCTGAATAACTGGTTTCGCGACTATGTGTTTTTACCCCTAATGGGTTCTAAAAAACAATTAGCCGCCTTCTTTTTATTCATCACCTTTACCCTATCAGGGTTCTGGCATGGTGCGGCGTGGAATTTTATTATTTGGGGCGCGTATCACGGCTCGTTACTGTTGCTATTACGCTACACAGGTAGACCTTTTCAACGCTTTATGGGAAAAGGAAAACAGGTGTCCCGTTTTCAGTTTATCTCTTGGGCGCTAACATTTGGAGCCGTGACGCTGGGGTGTCTGTTCTTTATGGAAACAGATATTCTACGATTACTCTCAAAGTTACGCACGATTATTACCCCATGGGCGTATTCTTTATCGAATTTAGGCGAATTCTTGAGTTCCTACAGTCTCAACGAGGGTGCTGTTTTGATTGTCACACTCTTGCTGGCAAATGCTGTGTTATTTATGGAACATCTCGCCGTTTGGCAAAAACGGAAGTTTGAATATGAATTGTTACTATTGCCTTGGGTATCGCGAGTTTTATTAGGATTAACCATCCTATTCGCGGCGAATCAGCCGTCTGAGTTTATTTACTTTGAATTCTGATGTGGAAATCATTAAAACTGAGCAGTTGGATTGCAGTTGCTGCGATCGCGTGGACAATAGGTTACATTTACAACGCCCGCTATGGTGGAGAGTTGAGCTGGCTGCGGATGATGTACGAAGACAAAATCGCGTTAGCCGAGAAGGTGGAAGCGCCGCGACGTTTATTGATTACTGGGGGTTCAGGGGCGCATTATACGATAAACTCCGAGTTGATGCAAGAGAAACTGGGGATTCCCGTGCTGAACTTGGGAATCGATGGACCGGTGGGTTTAAATGTGATTCTGCCCAGTATTATTGATCAGGTTCGTCCCGGAGATATCGTGCTACTGATTCCCGAATATCTCATTTTATGGTCAGAAAATGGATTAGGCGATCGCTCGGCTCAATTTGGTGTCGCCATTGGACGTCCCGGGTTAGGTGGAATTCCCCCCAAGCAACTGGCTCAAGATACCCTAATGCTGGGTACCGCCACACTCAGAGGCGTCACCAAGTCTACGATAGATGTGATCCAAAAAGGACAGATGACGGGTTACTACTCGGATGGGGTGAATGCTTATGGAGATCCCGCCCCTGAAGATGATAAACAGCGCACGGGAGACTGGTGGGAATTACCGATTAATCAACCCATCACCAAACAAGCCGTCAAGCGGATTGAGCAATTTCGTCAGGAAGTAGAAGCCAAAGGAGGAACATTAGTTCTATCATTACCCTGGGTCTATGCTCGCACCGATGAGAAATCAGTTGCTAATGTGGAAAAAACGGCAGAGGAGTTAGCCAAAATTGGCCCGTTAATTTATGATCCAGAGTCTTTAAATATGAAGACAAACTCAGATTTATTTGCCGATACCCACTACCACCTAACCCCTAAATCTCGGATAATTCGCTCCAGGGAGTTGGTTAAGCAACTGAGGGAAATTCCTGAACTAAACTTTAGGAATGAACAATGAACCATGAACCATCTATTCACATCTGTATTCTAGGCGGGGGGTTTGGTGGACTTTATACCGCCTTATACCTGCAACGGTTTCGCCTGTTTAAATCACCCAAATATAAAATTACGTTAATTGATCGCAAAGATCATCTGGTGTTTACACCCTTACTCTATGAACGAGTTACCGAGGAACTGCAAGCCTGGGAAATTGCCCCCCGTTATCGAAACTTAATTAAAAACACAACGATTGACTTTTGTCAAGGAACGATTCAGGCTCTCGATCTAGAAAAACGCCAAGTTAAGCTGCAATTAGAGACACTATCAGAATCAGGGCAAAATCTCAGAATTGTAAATTATGACTATTTAGTATTAACCGTTGGTGCCGAGATGCGCTTGGAGGGCGTAACTGGTGCAGCGACGTATGCTTATCCCTTCCGCACCGTTACTGATGCGGAACGCCTCAACCAACGGCTTAAGCAGTTAGAACAATCCAATTTGCCACAAATTCGCGTCGCCGTGATCGGCGCAGGACCGAGTGGTGTAGAGTTAGCCTGTAAAGTGAGCGATCGCTTGCAGAAACGGGGACAGGTAAGACTAATTGAACGGGGTCAACAATTGCTGAAAACCTTTACCCCTTACAGTCAAAAATCCGCCTATCGCGCCTTAAGTGCCCGTCGGGTACAAATGGAGTTTGAAACCAGTGTAGAAGCAATTGAAGCCGATCAAATTACTCTAATTAATCCCAACGGAAAAACCATTATGCCCGTTGATCTGGTGTTATGGACAGTGGGGACTCGTTCCATTGAATGGGTAAGCCATCTCCCTTGTCAACAGAATCCTCAAGGTAAGATACTCACCCACCCTACTTTACAGGTTGTGGATTATCCAGAAGTCCTCGCCCTAGGGGATATGGCAGAAATCCCAGATTATCCACAACTCCCCAAAACCGCACAAGTAGCTTACCAACAAGCGGATTGTGCCGCCAAAAACCTGTATCGGGCGGTTAGGGGTAAACAGTTAAAGCCGTTCCGCTATTTACATTTAGGAGAAATGTTGACCTTGGGAAAAGGGGAGGCGGTAGTTTCCAGTTTTGCCCTGAAGATAAGCGGTCCTTTGGCTGGTATGATTAGACAATTCGTTTATCTCCAGCGATTGCCAACCCTGCGCCATCGCTTGCGGGTGTTGCAGCATTGGGTGAGTCAATGGTTGGTTAATTTGAGGCGAAAATTAGCACAGCTATTCTGGAAGCGTCGGCGGCGAAGGACGGTTCATCGTTAATTGTCATTGGTTATTCGTCATTCATCATACACAGAGGACTAACGTTTATGGCGTCCAGTGTGCAGAAACCGAAAGGCAAGTGGGTGAGTAAGATTGAACCATTGTTTGGGTTTGATTTGCGATCGCTCGCTGTTTTTCGTATTGGTGTAGCGATTATCCTGATTGCCGATTTGCTCATCCGTGCCCAGGATATTACAAGACTTTACAGTGATGCTGGGGTATTACCGCGCACCGCATTGATCGATGAGATTCTTCCTCCTTGGTATTGGTCCGTGCATCTAATGGGGGGTCAACCCTTTATTCAAGGTGTTGTCTTTTTGCTGGCGGGATTAATCGCGGTAGCCCTACTTGTAGGATACCGGACAAGGTTGGCTGCGATCGCGTCTTGGGTCATGCTAATCTCCCTGCACAACCGGAATCCCGCTGTGTTATTTGCCGCTGATGACATGCTGCGGGCGCTATTGTTCTGGATGATGTTCTTACCCCTAGGGGCGTCTTACTCGGTGGATAGCGCCCTGAATTCATCCAGTAAGCCCTTACCCAAGCGGATTCTCACGGGGGCTACATTCGCGCTAACCTTACAAATTTATTATGTCTATGCCTTTTCCGCTGCGTTTAAAACAACCAGCGATATCTGGTTCCCCAAACTTACCGCCGTCTATTATGCCTTAAGTTTTGACCAGTACGCTGCACCACTGGGTCAATTCTTACTGAACTTCCCGCCCCTGTTAGTGTTTTCCACTGTCGCTACATTAATATTGGAGTGGATTGGACCCCTATTTCTATTTATTCCCTGGCGGACTACGTTTTTTCGCTGCGCCACGATTATCACGTTTATCTTGTTACATGTCGGCTTTGGCTTAACGCTGCATATTGGCTTGTTTCCGGCGTTAGGGATATTTGTCTGGTTGGTGTTTATCCCGACTGAGGTATGGGATGCCCTCTATAAGCGAGTGTATACACCTAAACGGGCTGGGTTAAGGATTTATTACGATGCCGACTGTGGGTTCTGTAAAAAGGTTGTTTATCTGCTGCGAACCTTTTTAATCTTACCCAAAACCCCCTTACAGATGGCGCAGGATGACCCCTCAATTTATGCCGATATGCAGGATAAAAACTCCTGGGTGGTTGTAGACTGGCAAGAGAACAGGCATTTTAAGTGGGAAGCGATGGCGTATGTGGTGAGTCTTTCTCCAGTCTTTAAACCCCTAGCTTACGTTCTCCGTTGGCGTCCTTTCATGGCAGTGGGGACAAAGTTCTATGAGACAATTGCTTCAAATCGTAAAATCGCGGGTAAATTCACCGCACCCTTAAAATTTCGTCCCGTGGAAGTCCGTTCTTCGGGACTATTAAACATCGTCACATTGTTGTTATTTGCTTACGTTACAGTTTGGAATTTCCGCAGTTTAGTCGATGCGCGATCGCTAAAGCAGACACTCGATCCCAATACTCTTGCCAAAATTGACCGGGTGATGAAGTCAAGGACGCTGAATTCCCTAGACTGGATTAGTCGCCTATTGCGGTTAGATCAGTCGTGGAGTATTTTCGCCCCAGCGCCGCCCACGGATGATGGCTGGCATGTTATTGTCGGTAAACTCAAGGATGGTAGCGAGGTTGACCTTTTGCGGAATCGAGGTTCTGTAAATTGGGATAAGCCGAGTATTAAGCAGCGCAATGCCCTGTATCCCAATATGCAGTGGCGTACCTACTTCATCAATCTCAATCGCGCGATCGGTAATAAGCTGTATCCTTATTATGCGGCGTATCTGTGTCGAAACTGGAATGAACAAAATCAGAGAAACCAAGAATTAGAGAGTTTGGACATTTATTTTGTAGATGAACGAACTGTTCCACCCGGAGAAACTCAGGATGTAGAGAAGAAGATTCAGTGGCAGCAATCTTGTTCTGGAGAGGATTAGGCAAAATTGATAAAAACAAACTTAATGAATTAAACAAAAATGAATTAAACTGAGTCGAGTGAAAAATTTAAAATATACCTTTACCTAAGACAATGTAATGCCCGGTATCACAAAATGTAATGGCGTGCCATTTAGTCAATTCAATTTACTCATAGTCATAGTCTTCCAGATCGATTAATATACTTACTATAAAAGATGCTATTTAATTCCTACGTCTTTATCTTTATATTTTTACCGATTACACTAATAGTATTCTTTGGATTAGCGAAATTTAAATTACTCAAACTTGCTACCATCTGTTTAACCATCAGTTCCTTCATTTTTTATGGCTACTGGAATATAGCCTATCTTCCCCTATTGGTTATTTCTATTGTCTTTAATCATCAAATGGGCAAAGCCATAGAAAATACTAAACCTGAAGGAAAGGAAGCCAAAATATTACTATGGGTAGGAATTAGCATTAACTTAGCGATCATTGCTTATTACAAATATGCTAATTTTTTCCTCTATTCAATTAACGGCATTCTCAACACTGAGCTGATCATTCCGACAATTATCTTACCTCTGGGTATTTCCTTTTACACCTTTACCCAAATTGCTTACTTAGTTGATGCCTATCGAGGTGAAACAAAAAATTCTAACTACGACTTGCTCACCTATAGTTTATTTATTAGTTACTTTCCCCAGTTAATTGCTGGACCTATTCTACGTCATGACGAACTCATCGATCAGTTTCGCCAAAAGCGACATTTCATTTTTTCCCAAAAAAACATGGCGTTAGGATTAACCATGTTTAGTCTGGGGCTATCCAAGAAAGTCTTAATCGCGGATAACATTTCGCCCTGGGTAGCCCCTGTCTTTAATAATCCAGGGGATGTCAGCTTTATTGAAGCCTGGGTGGGGGCACTTAGTTATACCTTTCAACTGTATTTTGATTTTTCGGGCTATTCGGATATGGCAATTGGTTTAGGGTTAATGTTTAATATCCGCCTACCGATTAACTTTAATTCCCCCTATAAAGCTACCTCGATTATTGACTTCTGGCGACGTTGGCATATTACCTTATCCAATTTCCTGCGGGATTACCTTTACATACCCCTCGGTGGTAGTCGTCGCGGACAAGTACGCCGCTATACTAACCTCTTGATTACCATGTTACTGGGTGGATTATGGCACGGTGCGGGTTGGACTTATGTAATATGGGGCGGATTGCATGGTACTTATTTATCCATTAATCATGGGTGGCGTAAGTTGAGTGTGCCATTACCCAAACTATTAGCGTGGATGGTAACCTTTATTTCTGTGATTATGGGATGGGTGTTATTTCGCGCTCGCAGTTTGCCTGAGGCGCTAGAACTTATTCAGACAATGGTGGGGATAAACGGTGTTATATTACCTGGTGAACCTCAAGGTAAATTGTCAATACTAACCCAGTTTGGTTTGCAGCTTAAGTCTTGGAATAATTTAGTTTATTTGCCAGAAGTTAATGGCAGTAAGGCTTTAAGTTTAGTTATTTTAATTGCCCTCACTTTATCTGTCACTTTTTTACCCAATACCCAGGAAATTCTGCAACACCTTAAACCTAGATGGTGGTGGGCAGCCTGGGTGGGCATCTTAGCGAGTTTTTCTTTACTCTCACTCAATCGCGTATCAGAATTTTTGTACTTCCAGTTTTAATTGATATTAGTCATTTTATGAATACATCCAGCTATTTGAAGTCAATTTACTCAATAATTTTATCTAAAAAACAGAATTCTGGGCTAAAAAAATACCGCAGATTCAATCTCAGTTTTATCATTGCCGTCTTTCTACCTTTGATGTCTGTTGGAGTTTTCAATATTGCCATTGATCCCTACGGAGTTTTTAACAGTCCAGAATTAAGAGGATGGAATCATGCCAAACCAAGCAAAGATAACAATGATAGAGTTTATAAAGCTATTGACGTTATCCGCATTAAACCCGTAACTATTTTTCTGGGTTCTTCTAGAATAAAGCAGGGACTCGATCCGAGTTATCCGGCTTTAGCCAAGAATCAATCTGCTTATAATCTAGGACTTAATGGTGTAAATGTTTACGAACAACTACGTTACTTAGAACACGCAATTGCCAATCAAAAGAACTTAAAATTAGTCATTCTCGGTACTGATTTTTTTTCCTTCAACTCCTACCTGCTGAATCCACCCGTTTTTTCTGAGGATAGGCTAGAAAAAAAACACCTTACTCTACAAGATACTATTAATTTTGGCTTTTCATTAGATGCTTTATTAGCAAGCAGAGAAAGCTTTGCTGCAAGTGTTAATAATCCTCATGAGGAAAGCCACCATAACCATGGCTTTAGTCCCCACCAAAATATCGATCCATCCCAGACTAGTTGGAGATTCAATGTGGGCATTAATGATTATTTTAAAAATCATTATAACTATCAACTCTCTAGTAAGCATATAGCTGACTTTAAAAAGATTGTGAATATATGCAAAAATAACAACATAAAGTTAGTCGTGTTTATATCTCCATCTCATGCTACGCAGTGGGAAGCCATATATGCTACTGGACAAGGGCAAACTTTTGAACAATGGAAACGGGAACTTGTCAAAATTACGCCAGTCTGGGACTTTTCTGGTTACAACAGTATCACAACAGAACCCATTACTCCTGAAATGGAAAATTACACAGACAATTCCCATTACACGCCTAAAATTGGTAACTTGGTACTCAATCGCTTGTTGTCTTACCAAGAACAGAAGGTTCCCCAGGATTTTGGTGTTCTGGTTACATCAAACACTATTGAATCTCATCTGGCTAAAATCCGGACTGAGCGTGATTTGTGGGTAAGGAAGCATCGGGATGAGGTGAAGTTAGTTCAAGATATGCAACATAAATTTGAAACTAAAGAAAAGGAAAAACTAAAGTAACAGAGGAAAAAGCTTAAAAATAAAATGAAAATATGCTAGACCATTTACCTAAACCTAATACATTTTCTCTTAAGAACCATCGGATTGCGGTTTTGCTTCCGTGCCATAACGAAGCCTTAACTATTGCCCAAGTCGTCACTGAGTTTCAATCTACACTTCCAGAAGCCAAGATTTATGTCTACGATAATCGTTCAACCGATAATACGGCAGAGCAGGCAGTGAAGGCGGGTGCTGTTGTTCGGCATGAGCCTAGGTTAGGCAAGGGTAACGTAATCCGGCGCATGTTCGCTGATATAGAAGCGGACATCTATATAATGGCAGACGGTGATAACACCTACGAAGTCCCAGCAGTGCGGCGATTGGTGGAGCGCCTATTAGGAGAGCAACTAGATATGGTTGTCGGTGTACGTCGCACAAGCGCAGGAGAAAGTGCTGCCTACCGTCGCGGTCATCGGGGCGGTAATGCATTTCTCACTGGCTTTGTCAAATTCCTTTTTGGGGCGCGGCTGTTGGATATGCTTTCCGGCTATCGAGTATTTTCGCGCCGATTTGTCAAATCATTTCCAGCACTCTCTAGTGGTTTTGAGATTGAAACGGAGTTTACCATACACGCGCTAGAGCTGAAAATGCCATTTGCCGAAGAGCCAACGGTGTACATTTCCCGACCCCCAGGTTCAGAAAGTAAACTCAAAACCTTTAAAGATGGTTGGCGAGTTTTAGGAACTGCACTATTGTTATTTAAGGAAGTGCGACCGTTCCTTTTCTTTAGCATTATTTTCGTCATGCTTGCCCTGATTTCTCTAATTCTCGGTATTCCTATCGTGGAGACTTTTCTAGAGACAGGATTAGTCCCCCGGTTCCCCACCGCTATCCTAGCCGCTTCAATTATGTTATTAGCGTTCCTCAGTCTCACCTGTGGTCTAATTTTGGACTCCGTTGCTCGTGGACGGCGAGAGGTAAAACGTATTGCTTACCTTGACCATCCTCTGCCTGAATTTGACTGATACGATTTCAGCCTTCTTCCTTAATAAAGTTTAATAAGGAGCTTATCCCTTTAGCCTGGAAGTAAAACGATTCATGAAAACAATTAAATTTTGATAAAAAATATGAGAATAATTAAATTTTTTAGGAAAACTCCCATAAAAATAGTTTTGATTGCTTTACTATGGATTACCGCCGTAAACTCAGGAACTCTTGGTACTCTAGATACTGATCTCAGATTGCAGATGGCTCATGCTTGGTGGACAGGTACTGAAGAAGTCCAAATCTCCCCCGATTATCAACTTAAGGTACGCGGAGATATCCAAGCTGGAGTTATAGGGACTAGCGGAAAGCGTTACATCGCCTACGAACAGGGACAGTCTTTACTCATGCTTCCAGGTGACTGGTTGGGAACCCAGTTGCATAGGTTTTTTCCGGAAATACCCTCAAAAATAATCCGGGACTTAACCGTTAACTTCTTAATTTTCATTCCCTTAAATGTGGCGGCTGTACTCGCTTGTTTCTGGTTACTGAGACTTTTTGACTTTGAAGAACGAATTGCCGGATTAACCAGCATTGCTTGGTTACTTGGCACGACAGTTTTACATTACGCCCAAGTACATCAGCATAATAATCAAGTAATGCTATTTACTATCATTGGTTATGCAGGTGCTTTGGCTTATGTGCGAAGTGGACGCCCTCGCTTTGTCTTTATCAGTGGACTCGCCTTAGGTGGTGCTGTATTGATCCGAATTACCAGTATTGTTCATGCTTTTACCGTAGTCCTTTTTCTAGTCGGGTGTCTGGCTTATCAACGCCGCGACAAAATTCAAGTGATTAAGACGGTAGGATTATGGGTAGTCGGTTTCATCCCGTTTACGTTACTAGGACGAATTTTTGATTATATCCGCTACGGTAGCTTTTTCGCCACTGGTAAAAGCGTAGAAAAGCAGCAACTAGATACTGATCCCATGTGGGCAGGTTTACCGGATCTCCCGGATAATTATCCCCTAATCAATGAACCATCTGTAGGAATTATTGGACCTCTGCTATCACCAGCCAAAAGTATTTTTATTTATGATCCCTTACTTATACCATGTTTAGTATTAGGCATTATCCTCTGGCGAAAACTTTCACCATTTATGCAGTGGTATCTAGTTACGGGAGTATTAAATTTGGGTTTACATCTGGTTGCCTACAGTCGGTTCTTTTTCTGGCATGGAGATAGTGCTTGGGCAGCAAGATATCACGTCACCTCTGTTCATCTGTTACTCATCCCTCTTTTAGCTTTATTTATACAGCGTCTTGTATCGGAAAAAAAGTTGAAGGCTTGGGTGTTTAGGGGAATCTTGGCAATTGCAATCATCGCTCAACTAGCATCAGTGGCAATGCCGATGAATCTGGAAATTTATCAAAAACAGGTAGGAATGCCAGGAACTCGTTTTGACGCCCGTCTAGCTCAACGGTTTAATAACATTGTTTGCCTGGTGGATGGTTCCTTCTCTAAAGGATGTGTCGAGAGAAATCCTGACAAAAAGAATTTTGTCAAGCATTTAAACCACCTGTACTTCTTGCCATTTAACTTGAAACAAGAAGCAGCCGAAAATCCAGAAATATTAAAACTTTCACAAGTTTTTTTAGTTGTTTGGGTAGCTGTAGTCATTTTGGCAATTGGAACGACTCTCTGGTTTTGTTACGTCGGGTGAGGAAAAAACGTTTATGCATTGAATTAAAAAATGACTTTTCATTAGCGCCCAACGACAGGACGTAATGATACCAAAAGCTGGTATAATTGGAATGCAGTTTTGTTTGGATCGGGTTTATTTGTTTCAAACAATTAGAGTAAAAATTGATAAACAGGCTTACTTGAGAAAACCTGGACTTGGGAAATGACAGATTCATTATCGTTTAAGGACTATCAATCGCAAATCACCCGGTCAAAGCCGCTAGCCTTATCGGTGGTTGTACCCATTTACAATGAAGTCGCTAGTATACCGCACTTGGTTGAAGCAGTAGCAACCAGTTTAAATGCCAATCAGCTTACCTATGAAATTGTCTGTGTCGATGATGGTTCCCAAGATGGTTCCACCGAACTCCTCCTGGAATTAGCACGCAGTCGTCCGGATTTAAAAGCCGTTATTCTCCGCCGAAACTATGGTCAAACTGCCGCCATGTCAGCGGGTTTTAAACATGCTCAAGGTGGCGTTATTGTGATGATAGATGGCGATTTACAAAATGATCCGGCTGATATTCCCGCCTTACTCGCCAAAATAGAAGAAGGGTATGATTTAGTGAGTGGTTGGCGTAAAGAAAGACAGGATGCGGCTTTAACTCGACTCCTGCCCTCTAAAATTGCCAATTGGCTGATTGGGAAAGTGACTGGCGTAAAATTACATGATTATGGTTGTTCCCTGAAAGCCTACCGTTCTGAACTGGTTGCGGATATGAATCTTTATGGCGAGTTACATCGATTTCTACCCGCGTTAGCCTATATTGAGGGGGCAAGAATTAGCGAAATTCCCGTGCGACATCATGCCCGTCGTTACGGTAAAAGTAAGTATGGATTGGGGCGAACGTTTCGTGTGGTCATGGATTTATTGACCGTATTTTTTATGAAAAAATTTCTCACTCGCCCTATGCATGTCTTTGGACTATTCGGCTTGCTTTCATTCAGTGTGGGATTGTTTTTAGGGCTATATTTAACGATACTAAAACTAGGTTTTGGGCAGAGTATTGGTGACCGACCTTTGCTGATTTTAGCTGTTGTTCTGTTATTAGCAGGCGTCCAGTTATTTAGCTTTGGTCTATTGGCAGAAGTGTTAATGCGAACCTACCATGAATCCCAAGGGCGACCGATTTATCGAGTGCGGGAGGTGGTTGGGAGGAATTAGGGCTTGCTGAATAAGTATTGTGGTGGGGGTATGAAGCAGGGGAAGCCGGGGGAGCAATGTAGAGACGCGCCATGGCGCGTCTCTTAGCAGGGGGAGCTAACGGCTGTCGCTAAACCGAGACGCTAGGAGGGCGGGTTTAGTCAAGTTATCGGTTGAAAGCCAAAGGTGATTGGTAAAACCCGCCCCTACAATTGATTGCTATTCTAGGAAGTCCACAAACGTTGGCTGATAAGGGCTAGTCCAGCTGCGCTGAGTTCTGCCAAAATACTAACAAGGCGAAATAGGGCAACCCCTGTAAGGATGAGAACAGCAGACAACTGCTGATCTAAAAGCGCGATCGCAGTGGCTTCAAATACGCCTAAACCTCCCGGTGCGCCAGGTACGACTAATCCCAGTAACCAGGCGAAACTAAATGCACTCAGTAACGGCAGAATTTGACTGGGAGTAATTGATCCTAGCGCCAGTAAAGTAAATAAAAATCCGGTTCCCCGAAATCCCAAAAAGCCCATTTCACCCAACAATGGCAATAAGGGATAGCGTTCAATGTAGAAGTCTCCCGTATCTGTAACCTTCTTGGAACGGCTTAAGCGTTGAACAATGGGATTGAGAACTCGCGGATGAACTCCCAACAGCACCACGATTAAGCCCAAAATTTGTAAACCCCACATCCGGCTATCAGACGCCGTGTTAATCCACCCCAATCCGCCACTAATTAACGCGATCGCTAACGCAGCGGCTGCCATTAACAGGGGTTCGAGTAACACACTGATACTAGCAGCACCCACTGATCCCCCCGCCCCCCTCACCGCTGAAATTCGACCATAAAAATGCCACACATTACCCGGTAAATATTTAGCGATATTAGTTTTCAGGTAAACCTGTAGCGCCCAACGCACTCCTATGGGTTGCTTAAACGCCTGTAAAATCCACGTCCAAACCCAACCCGACCAAATATGTGCCAGCAGCGTAACCAAAAGTGCGATCGCCAGCATTGTCCACCCCTGGGGATCAATGCGAATCCCAGCAACATCTCGCCAATGATCTTTAAAAGCTTTGGCGATAAAAAACAGCGTTCCGCCCAGAATGACCCAGCGAATGTAGGGTTTTATCGACGACCAGATTTTTTTCATCGGCTAGCGGGAGAAGCTGGGGGAGATGGGGGAGATGGGGGAGATGAGGGAAGCTAGGGGAAATTTTGTAGCTCTAAAATAAAAAACCTACACCTGTCAGAAATTTTGTAGGGGCGGGTTTGACTACTATCTTTTGGGTTACACCCAGATGCAACTAAACCCGCCCCTACTTAAGGTAGCTTGTTTGGCGATCCGCGAGTAGGACAAATGACATAAACGAAGGACGAATGACAAACCCCTATTTACTGATTGAAGCAGCGAGCTTGGCTATAGATTCTTCAACAATTTGAGCGGCTGCATCCACTTCTTCAGCCGAGACAATCAAGGGCGGGACAAAGCGCACCACCTTAGAACCTGCGGGGACTAACAGCAATCCGCGTTCCATCGCCGCTTTCACCACATCCACCGCCGTAAGTTCCACATCCGCGTTCAACTCCATCCCATTAATCAGTCCCCAACCGCGCACCTCAGTAATTAGCTGGGGATAGTTCATCGCGATCGCTCTTAAACGAGTCCGCAACTGTTCACCCCGTTGCTGAACATTGTGCAAAATATCGTCCCGTTCCAACGTCTGAGCCACAGTTAATGCAGTAGCACAAGCCAAGGGATTCCCGCCAAAGGTACTCGCGTGATCCCCAGGTTGAAAAACATTACAAAATTGCTTACACAGCATCGCCCCAATTGGAACACCGCCAGCTAATCCCTTAGCGCTGGTAAAAATATCTGGCTCAATCCCTAGATTCTCATATCCCCAGTACTTACCCGTGCGACCCATCCCGACTTGTACTTCATCTAAAATCAGCAAGATCCCCGTCTCGTCACAGATTTTCCGCAAGCGCAGGAAGTACTCCAACTCTCCTGGACGCACACCTCCTTCTCCTTGCAGAGGTTCCAGCATCACCGCCGCTACTCGTTGATCCCCTTCATCCAATTCTGTGATCGCATTTTCCAGGGCGCGGATATCGTTATAAGGAACATAATAGAATCCCGGCACCAAGGGGTCAAAATTCTTCTGATACTTTGGCTGACCCGTTGCTGTAATCGTCGCTAACGTGCGTCCATGGAAACTGGCATTCGCTGTCAAAATTACCGGTTTCTCAATCTCTAGAACCGTGTGGGCGTATTTCCGAGCCAATTTAATTGCCCCTTCATTCGCCTCCGCACCCGAATTACAGAAAAAGACGCGATCGGCACAGGAATGCTCAATCATCCACCGAGCTAAGTCTCCTTGGGGGGGAATATAGTACAGATTAGAAACATGGTGCAGGGTTTTGATTTGTTGCGTCACCGTTTCGATGAGAGCCGGATGGGCGTGACCCAAGGTACAGGTAGCGATCCCAGCTACAAAATCGAGATAATCACGTCCGGCTGTATCCCAAACCCGGCAACCCGTACCCCGTTCTAGGGCGATGGGGAAGCGACTATATGTTCCCATCACGTTAGTATCGAAATCGTTGGGATTGTATGCAGTAGATACACCATCTGCTGATTCAGCAGGGATTCCGGGATTCTCGACGAGAGTTGGTCTAGTCACAAACATCATCTCCTAATTTGATTGGTCATTTTTCAGGGAACAGGGAACGTTTTCCCCAATGTAGGGGCGGGTTTCACTATTATCGTTTTTTTCCTGCCCTGATGTGACTCGCACCCGCCCCAACCGAAGTTTTGAGTTAACTCCCTTGTCTCCCCATCTCCCCCATCTCCCCTTGCTTCCCCATCCCCTTCAGCTTATTTTCACCCGATCGGTAGAGAGGAAAACACTGACCTGTATGAGATTCTGTATATAGCCCATTGAATTTCCCGCTATAATCCATACACCTATGCTGTTGAGTAGTTTGTAATCAGGGCAACAACTAGCCAAATTGCTTCTGGTAGCCTTAGAATCAGTATTTTCTAATCCTAAACGTAGAGAAGGTATCGAGATGAGGGGTGCGCCTTGGATGGCAACTCCCATTCAAATCGTCTCCGATGTTGAACTGTAAAGCCCAGAGCTACAGCCAGTTTTGAAAAAATTTCTTGAGAACGCTCATTTATATTCAGTCCATCGGCTCAATCTGATTTGCCAGAAAACTCAATCACAATTTCCATAACACTCCTACTTCAAACCTAACTATGACTATCGCACAATTGAACCCAACTTCTACTCGTCAGTTTACAGAAGATACGGATTTTTCTCACCCTCAGACTGATCAAATCTCAGACAATGACCAAAATCTTGTAGAAGTCGAATTCTCCGACTCAGAGACTCGTTCTGGAAAAACGCGGCAATCTGGCTACCATAAAACTAGCTCTGATGATACAGTAGGAGCTTTCTTCAAGGAGATGGCGCGTTATCCCTTGCTGAAGCCAGAAGAAGAGATCGAGTTAGCCACTCAAGTTCAATTTTTGGTAGAAATGGACGAGATGACAGAACGCTTGCACCAAGAGTTGGGGCGCAAGCCCACGAATGCGGAACTGGCTCAAGCCCTAAATCTAACCGAACGTCAATTAGAAAATCGCCTCTATCGGGGGCAGATATCTAAGCGTAAAATGATTCGATCCAACTTACGCTTAGTTGTTTCCATCGCCAAGCGTTACCTCAACCGGGGAGTTCCTTTCCTGGATTTGATTCAAGAAGGCGCATTAGGACTCAATCGGGCGGCGGAGAAGTTCGATCCCGCCAAAGGTTACAAATTTTCCACCTATGCGTATTGGTGGATTCGTCAGGCGATTACCCGTACCATTGCCAACGACGCCCGTACCATTCGTTTACCGATTCACATTGTCGAAAAGCTGAATAAGCTGAAAAAAGTGCAGCGGGAACTCAAGCAGAAACTGCAACGGACTCCCGACGAAACCGAACTCGCAGAAGCCTTAGACATTAGCCGCACTAACTTGCGTCAGTTGTTACAATTACGTCGGCGATCGCTCTCCCTCAACCATCGGGTGGGTAAAGGCGAAGATACAGAACTCGTGGATTTGCTAGAAGATAATGATTTGCACTTGCCAGAACAGCAGATGAGCGAATCTATGATGCGTCAAGAGATTTCCGATGTTTTGAGTGATGTTCTCACCGAACGGGAAAAGGATGTCATTTCTCTGCGCTATGGGTTAGCTACTCCTGAAGCCTACACCTTAGAAGAAGTCGGCAGTATGTTCAACCTTTCCCGCGAAAGGGTACGTCAGATTCAGAGTAAAGCCATGCGGAAGCTGCGCCGTCCTCAAGTTGCTCGTCGCCTACAAGGGTGGTTAAGTTAGGATGGGTTTTGTAGTAAGCGCTTCAGCGCTGATGGCACGAAGCGTGCCAACTACGAACGAACAATGAATAAGTTGAAGATACGACCAGCTACTCCAACCGATGTGCCAGTGCTGTTTGAACTCATTCAAGCACTGGCTGAGTATGAAAAGCTGTCTCATCTAGTCACAGGGACAGTGGAGGCTCTCCAAGACCACTTGTTTGGCACTAAGCCTTATATTGAGGCAATTCTGGCAGAGTATGAGGGGCAGACAGTAGGGTTTGCCCTGTTTTTCTCTAACTATTCCACCTTTTTAACCCAACCGGGCATTTACATTGAAGATTTATTCGTGCGCCCGGAATTCCGGCGTCAGGGTATCGGGAAGGCGTTGCTAACCTATATTGCCCAACTAGCGATAGAACGGGATTGTGGGCGCTTAGAGTGGTCAGTCTTGGACTGGAATGAACCTGCGATCGCGTTTTATCAGCGTCTAGGTGCTACAGTACTACCCGACTGGCGCATTTGCCGAGTTACAGGTGATGCACTTCCCCAACTAGCGAAACAAACCTTATATAATCTTTAAATTGGTTTACAACTTATGTCGCCAAGGCTGATGAAATATCAAAAACTGTGTTTTTCCTCTTGCAGTCAGTGATCCCAGTCTTTTACAAAATAAGTAGATCGACTTAAGATGAATGGCACTAAAATAAACATTTGGGGATCGCCCAAACCCTTGATATACCGTAGGGTGGGCATTGCCCACCAGCAGGCCAGTCAGTGCCATGGTACTTAAAATTTTGATTAACTGTTTCAGGGATGAGGAGAATACAATGATTTGGGTAAATGAACAGCTTGATCCCGGAGGTCTGATTTATTCGTGCATCGCTTGTTGTGACGAAGACCAAGCCAAAGACTGCCACAAATCCTTCCAGCAGAACTTGACAGAGGAGCAAAAATCAGCAGGTTGGGTGGCGCGTCTGAGAACCGTCAGTTCCTGGGATGAAGTGCCAGTCAATGCGTTGAAGCTGGACTGAGAATATCTGTATAATCTGGATAATCTGGGATTGTAGGGCGACCCGCTTGCACAAATCACCAACGGTGTCCACTCAATTTGTTCGGGTCGCCCTGGACTTAACCCCGTATATCAGAAAGTGTTTCTTGAGAATTATGTGCTTAAGTTGACACCAGTGACCGACGTGCGCTCATAACATCCGTCAATGCCCACTCCCATTGGACTTTAAGGTTATTGGCATTTGTACAAAATATCATTAAAATCAGAGGATTGGAGAAAAGCTAACCAAGGACAAATGACCAATGACAAATGACCAATGACGCAAGAACTGATAATTGAGGCAGGTCGCACCGAACAACAATATTGGAAAGACTTGTGGCGTTACCGGGAATTGTTCTACTTTCTAGCATGGCGAGATATCCTAGTACGATACAAGCAAACGCTCATTGGCATAGCCTGGGCATTAATTCGACCCTTTTTAACCATGGTGGTATTTACGATAGTTTTTGGTAAACTGGCAAAGTTACCATCTGAAGGAGTCCCTTATCCGATTTTGGTATTTGCGGCGATGTTACCCTGGCAGTTTTTTTCCAATTCCCTTTCCGGGTGCAGCAATAGTTTAATCAGTAATGCCAATTTAATTGCCAAGGTCTACTTTCCCCGCTTGATAGTGCCAGCCAGTGCCGTGATTGTCAGCTTTGTAGATTTTATGATATCGGGGATAATTTTGCTAGGCTTAATGGCGTGGTATAATTTCTTACCCAGTTGGCGAATTTTGACACTACCATTTTTTATCATAATTGCATTTGCGGCATCAATGGGGGCAGGGTTATGGTTAGCCGCGCTAAATGTCAAGTATCGTGATTTTCGTTATATTGTACCGTTTATCGTCCAGTTTGGTTTGTATATTTCGCCCGTGGGATTTAGTAGCACAATTGTGCCTCAAGAGTGGCGATTAGTTTATTCACTAAACCCTATGGTCGGGGTAATCGATGGATTTCGTTGGGCAATTTTAGGTGGGGAAGCCAGAATTTACCTGCCAGGATTTCTCCTCTCATTGGGATTAGTGTTTGGAGTATTGGCGAGTGGGATTTGGTATTTTCGCAGGGTAGAACGGACGTTTGCGGATGTAATCTAGGTATTTTCAAGGGATAAGCTAATTAGGTAATGGGTAATGTCTGATACAGTGATTCAGGTCGAGAATCTCGGTAAGAAGTATATTATTGGTCATCAGCAGCAGGAACGTTACACAGCGCTGCGGGATGTTATTGCTAATGGGGCGAAGTCTCTTGGACAACGGTTGCTGAACCCTTGGGGGAAACAGATAGCTAACCCTGCTGATGAGGAGTTTTGGGCACTCAAGGATGTATCTTTTGAGGTCAAGCAGGGAGACAGAGTTGGGATTATTGGGCGTAACGGGGCAGGAAAATCAACGTTATTAAAGATTTTAAGTCGGATTACAGAACCCACAACGGGTAGGATTCGGATTAAAGGGCGAGTAGCTAGTTTATTGGAAGTGGGAACAGGATTTCACCCGGAGTTGACAGGACGGGAAAATATTTATCTCAATGGCGCGATTCTGGGAATGAGCAAGGCGGAGATTAAGCGAAAATTTGATGAGATTGTTGACTTTGCTGGAATTGAAAAGTTTTTGGATACGCCAGTAAAGCGGTATTCGTCGGGGATGTACGTGCGATTAGCATTTGCGGTGGCGGCGCATTTGGAACCGGAGATTTTAGTTGTAGATGAGGTGCTGGCGGTAGGAGATGCTCAGTTTCAGCAGAAGTGTTTGGGGAAGATGCAGGAGGTGGGAAAAGAAGGGCGGACAGTTTTGTTTGTCAGTCATAATATGGCAGCTATGGAAGCTTTATGTGTGAGTGGGATTTTTTTAGAAGGGGGGCAAATAAAAAAAATAGGTTCGGCTCAAGAAGTAGCGGTTCACTATCAAAAAAATATAAAAATGAATACATCAGTACGAAACCGAGAAAATTTTGTTGGTTTTAGTAAAAAAAATCAAATAAAAGTTATTAATTTAAAAGCTTATTTCACACCCAACCAACTTAAAGATGCTTTGGATTTAAAAATAGAGTTTGATGTTGTATCTCCAAAGCATTATACAAATATCGGTGTTGGATTAATTCTATCTACTCTAGGGGGCGTTCGTGTCACAATGATGGCTCCTGCCTTTACTAACTACATTATTGAGACATTAGATCGAGCGACAAAGTGTATTTTTGAATGTCGCAACATTCAAAAGTATCTAGGAGGTGGAGATTATACAATTACTATTTGGTTGTCAAAACCAAAAGTCGAAATTTTGTTAAGAATTGAAGACGCTTTAATCCTGACAATTCCGGCTCGCGATATTTTTGGTACGGGTACATATTTTGAATCTCATATCCATGGTTTAGTTCCTTTACCTCTAAACTATAGAAACAAAAAATTAACGACTGAGTTAAAATATTAAAGAGATTATTAATTATTTAAACCGACTGAATTATAGTGATAGATTAGCATTAAAAATGTTTATTGATGAGAAAAATATGGTTATTGAAACTACAGCAAATTCCACTCTTATTTTTTTTCTACATCTTCCTAAAACAGGTGGAACTACGCTAAATAGTATCATCAAACGTCAATATCTATCGCATCAAATCTTGTCCATCGATCAACAATTCAATACAACTATACAAGCTCCTCAAATGAGCAAAAGTGAACTATCAAAGTTAAAGATTGTTAAAGGTCATTTTAGCTTTGGCTATCATCAGTTTTTCTCACGTCCATTTACCTACTTTACCATGCTCCGAAATCCTGTGGATCGGGTCATATCGGATTATTACCATATTATTCGTGTTCCTCAACACAAGTTACATAATCAAATCATTTCTCAAAATATGAGTCTTAAAGACTATGTTTGTAGCGGCATATCAAGGATGTCAGAAAATGGACAGACAAAATTTTTATCGGGTCAACATACAGAAATAGGGTTTAATCAGTGTTCTTCTGAAATCCTGGAGTTAGCTAAGAATAATTTAAAAGAACACTTTATAGTTGTTGGAATTACAGAAAAATTTAATGAGTCACTTATCTTATTAAAGAGAGCTTTTAAATGGGACTTTAAAAAATGCCTTTATATAAAACAAAGAGTAGGGAATAACAGAATATCTAAAAACGATATACCTATAAAAAGCTTGAAGCTTATTCAAAAATACAATCAATTTGATCTAGAACTATATCACTACGGCATAGATATTTTTAATGAATTAAAAGAAATAAATGAGATTGATTTTCAAGTCAAAAAGCTCGTTTTTTTTAATAAAATATATGGAGATTATTATGCGAAATTACCCAACTTTGCCAAATCTATTTGTCAGAAATTTAAATAATTATATAAGGTTGAATAAATTATAAATTTGTAAAAAATGTATAAAATATTTAATTTAATGGTAACTTGAAAATTAAATTATGGGAGAAGTGTCGTCCTGCCACAGTCTTAAGTAAGAAATAAAGAACTAATGACCAATGACACGAGATGCAAACGCAGATATACAGATCAATGAATTCGATCCGAAGCATTCTTAAAAAATTATTGCCTGAGTCATTTAGAAAGATAATTCGCTTTTGTATAAACTCTAATTATCGGGCAATGAGAATTCGTAAAATAGCCAGAACGCTCCGTCGCCGTAAAATAGCCCAAGCACAGTCGGTGTTGAGGAGTAAAACAGATGGATATATCGCCTCAGGTCCTTTTCAAGGATTACGTTATATAACTGATTCAATTAACAGTGCTTGGTCTCCAAAAGTAATAGGAACTTATGAAAAAGAGCTATGGTCTATTGTTGAAGAGATTATTGACAAATCTTATAAACTCATCATTGACATTGGTGCAGCAGAAGGATACTACGCAGTGGGTTTTGCTTATCGTATGCAAGAAACCAAAGTCATCTGTTTTGAGTCAGAACCAAATGCTCACTTACTTCTACAAAATTTTGCAAAATTAAACACGGTTGATGACCAAATTGAGGTATTTGGAGCCTGTACCCCTGAAGTTTTATCAGAAATTATATATTCAGACCAAAGAACCGTAATTATTTGTGATATTGAAGGAGCAGAATATACACTCCTTGATCCTAAAAAAGTTCCGTTGCTGCAAAATACAGACATTCTGGTAGAACTCCACCACTTTGTTTGTCCAGATATTGCCCATATTTTTTATGAGCGATTCAGTGAAACTCATAGAATTGAGTTAATCAAAACAAATCCTAGAAACTACCAGGATTTTCCTCGGTGTCTTACTATCTCAAAAAAATATGCCATGGCTTGTATGGACGAAGATCGTCCCTGTTCTATGATGTGGTTTTGGATGAAAACCAAGGAAGTATTGGTTAACTAACTGATGTGCATATTGCAACTCCTTTAAGTAACTTTGTCAATAGGATAAAACCCCAAATGTATAAAACATTTAAACGTATAATTAAAAATGGATCTTCTCGAGTAGTTATGATAAATTACCTGTAAAAAAAACAAATAATTGCAATATTTTAACGCTTGAAGTTGCATTAAATCGTTGCTGTGCCTTGATTTGAATTAAATTGATTGAATATAATATAATTGAGATTGATATTTTTATTATAATTATTTAACTATGTCTATAGGCTCATTGTTATTGAAAATACGCCAAAAATATAAACATGGTTTACAAACGACTTTCTACCGAGATCATGTTAGGTCGAAAATTTTAACTTCTAAACCAGTAACTGATATAACAGATACTACTTGTGAAATCCATGTTTTGACTTCTACAACCGATTGGCTAAACCTAATTTGGGTCTTGAAGTCTTTCTACCATTTTTCTGGTCGGTTCTACAGCCTTTGTATCCACGACGACGGAACATTGAAGCAGGAACATTGTGATACGCTCCAGTATCACTTTCCAGATAGTAGAATCATTGACCGAAAGATAGCAGAGGAGAAGATGGTAGCAATATTGAAACCCTATCCTCGCTGTCTGGAGTTTCGTCAGACTAATCACCTCTCGCCCAAAGTGTTTGACTTTGTGGCTTATCTAGAGAGCGATCGCATGTTGCTGCTAGATAGCGATGTATTATTTTTTCAGGAACCGACAGAATTGCTGAAGCGGATAGAATCTCCTACCTATTTATACAATTGCGTCAATAGGGATATAGCTAGTGCCTATACAGTAGAACCGACAGTTGTGAGAGAACGTTTGGATTTCACGATGCAACTTAGATTTAATTCAGGATTAGGACTAATTCACAAACAATCAATAAATCTAGACTGGATTGAGGAATTTCTCGGACTCCCTGGAATAATTGGTCATTTTTGGCGCATTGAGCAAACACTTTTAACGCTTTGCAGTTCTAAGTTTGGCGTTGAACTATTGCCTGAGGAGTATGATATTCGTTTAGAAAAAAGAATAAAGGGTTCCCCTTGCCGTCACTATGTTGGAGTCATCCGACATTTAATGTATAGTGAAGGTATTAGGCAGTTAGTGCAAAATGGATTTCTTGAGGAGTTGAACCAGTGAGTGTTGAAACTTCTACACCATCTACACCAATCCAAGTGTTAATGATGCCTGATTATCGATACGATAATCCTTATCAAACTCTTTTGGCTAAGGCATTAGAGTTAAATGGTGTGCGAGTGCATTTTCCTTGGGGTTATCGCCGAGTCTTTCCCATATTTCGGGTGATTAAAACGAGTCAACAGTCTTTTGATATTGTGCATTTACATTGGTTAAGCCCTTATATCAAAGGTGACAGATGGTTAACCAAGTTTGTTTATAGTGTCAAACTTCTAATCGATGTCCTGATGACTCGCTGGACTGGTATCAGAGTAGTGTGGACAGTTCATAATCGCATCTCCCATGATTCTAAGTTTCCTCGTTTGGAGTTATGGACTAGACGTATTTTGGCTCAGTTGGTTGATCAGATTATCTTGCACAATTCTTCAACCTTAGATGTAATTTCTCAAGAGTATTGGTTTGCTCCTGCCAAAGCTGAAATTATACCGATTGGGCATTATCGAGATATTTACTGTCCTCTAATTGATGAACAATTGGCACGAAAGGAACTTAATTTATCTCCCACCGGACACATCTATCTTAACCAAGGCATGCTTAGACCTTATAAAGGGATAGAGAGGTTACTTAAGGTTTGGCATGAAAATCCGGATGTTTTTGAGAATGATATTCTCCTAATTGTAGGAAAACCACTGGATGATGCTTATGGGCGAAAATTAAATCAGCTAGCTTCAAGGATAAGAGGAGTCATCCTTTATTCTGAGTTTGTTGAAGATGATAAAATGCATCTTTTTTTTAGTGCCGCCACAGTTGTCGTGCTTCCCTTTGAAAATATTTTAACATCTAGTAGTTTGGTGGTTGCCATGTCGTATGGAAAGCCAATTATCGCGCCCAAGTTAGGGGGTATACCGGAAACCCTTGAGATAGCAGGTAGCCTGCTTTATGATCCAGATGATCAGCAAGGGCTGCTTCAGGCATTGATAAAGACTCATGATATTAACTTAGGTGAGCTTGGTCAACAAGTTACAGAAGTTTGTAATAAACTTGATTGGCACAAGATTGCTGCTAAAACGAGCAAGGTATATCAAATGCATCTTAACCCGCGTTAAAAATAGGAATAAATCATGAAAAAATAGGATTATATTCAGAGAAAATTCGCAGCAAAACCTATACAGTTGCCAAAGCTATTTCTATGCAAGACTATGAAATTTATTTGATTACTCCAGAAAAAAATGCTGTAGATAACCAAAACTCACTTTATTTGAGTAAAATAAAAAAAATATTAAAGTTATTAGCAATCAAAAAACAATCAAAATTGACTATAGCAGTTTTAAATGAGTCGTAACAGATATAATATGAATATTAACCTCTTAGTCAAAGGAGCTTATCAGGATTCCCAGAAATTTCGAGAATATTTAAATAAAATTAATCAGAGTTTATTAGAAGAAGAATGGCTGATAAGTTGTACAAAATTTTCTCCTAATGCTCCCGATCAAAACCCGATAGAAGATATTTGGTTACAAATAAAAACGTTTCTAAGGCATTCTTATCATTTTTGCAGTTCTTTTAAAATAGTGAAGTGGTTGTTCAATTTTTTTATTAATGGTCAAATATTCGATTTTCCAAAACTTTATCAGTATGAATTTTTACCACAACCTATTTAAGATTGCTATAGATTATGTTTTCTAGAGTAAGTATATTAATTCCCTGTTATAATGCAGAACGGTGGATTTATCAGGCTATAAAAAGCGCTTTAAACCAGACATATTCTGATAAAGAAGTAATTGTACTTGACGATGGCTCCACTGATAAAAGTCTTGAGATTATCAAAAGTTTTGGAAATAAAATATATTGGGAAAGTACTTCAAATCAGGGTGGTAACGTTGCTAGGAATCGCCTAATCCAACTCAGTACAGGTAAATGGTTACAGTATTTAGATGCTGATGATTATCTGTTGCCAAATAAAGTGGAAAAACAAATAAATTTTATTGCTAAAGTTCCTCAAGCCGATGTTATTTACAGTCCCAGCCTTTTTGAATATCACCGAGATGGTAAATCATGGCAAGAATTTTTACCTATTCCTGCACCTCACGATCCTTGGATTTTATTAGCGAGATGGTATCTACCTCAAACAGGAAGTCCGCTTTGGCGCAAGCAAGCTATCTTAGATGTTGGAGGATGGAAAGATGATCAGCCTTGCTGTCAGGAACACGAGTTATATTTGCGGTTGCTGATGGCAAGGAAACGCTTTGAATATTTCCCTGAATCTGGTTCAATTTACAGACAATGGAGTGAGTCAACAGTCTGTAAGAGAAATATAACTGAAATCCATTATCAGCGTCTAGCAATTGAAGAAAAAATAGAACAATATCTAGAAACTAGAGGTGAGTTAACTCAATTACGACGGAATGCAATAAACCAAGCTCGTTTTGAGTGTGCCCGGATGATTTGGCTTTATAATAAGCAATGGGCTACTGAGGTTATTTCTCAGATACATAGGAATAGTTCAAATTTCATGCCTTCAGGCAAAGCTGCACCTGTAATTTATCGCTTTGCCTATAAGCTGTTTGGATTTAATATGGCTGAAAAACTTGCTCAGTATAAGCGAAATGTTAATATTAAATAAACGCCAAAATTTACTTTATAATGATCCATGAATTTTCGGTTTGATCGATTGCCTAATTTTGTGATAATTGGTGCTATTAAATGTGGAACATCAAGTCTATATCATTACTTGAAACTACATCCTAAAATCCAAATGTCTACCCTAAAAGAGCTTGATTTCTTTATAAAAGAAAAAACTTGGAATCGGGGTTTAGATTGGTATCAATCTCACTTCACAGAATCAACAACTCTTAGAGGTGAGTCATCGCCTAACTATACAAAATACCCGGCGTTCAAGGGTATACCAGAGCGCATGTATCGCTTGATTCCAGAGGCAAAACTCATTTATATTGTTCGAGACCCAATTCAACGTATAGTTTCTCACTACATCCATAATTTTGCTGCTCGCTGTGAATATCGAGACTTGAAGGAAGCATTGGCAGACCTTGACACTAACCATTACATTCACTGTAGTCGCTATTACATGCAGCTAGAACAGTTTTTGCCTTACTACCCACTTTCTAGAATTTTGGTCATTGACTTAGACGATTTAGTCAGCGATTGTACGGGAACATTACATCGAATTTTTCATTTTCTCGAAGTAGATTCTACTTTCACACACCCAGAATTTGCCAATGTGTTTCATCAATCTAGTCAAAAAAGGCGACTGACAAACTTAGGTGTACAGGTGACGGCATTTCCTGCAGGAGGTCGGCTTCGGAAAATCATTCCCTGGTTACTAGAGCAGCCAATAAAACAACCTGTGTTAAGTGAGTCACTTCGCCAAGCATTAGTAGATGTGTTGCGTGGCGATGTTGAACAACTTAGAAAGCTGACAGGGTGTTCGTTTGCTGCATGGAGCTTTTAGTCTAAAGGTTCACATAGCCATGCCTCAACTTCTGCCAATTTCAGCAATTATTCCCACCCGTAACCGTAGCATTCCGTTACTCCGAATGCTTCAAAGCTTTTCTCAACAGTCAGTTCAGCCTCTTGAGATAATTGTGGTCGATGGTTCGACTCACGATGATACTCAACAAGTTTGCCAAGCCAGTATTCCTGGTTTAGCGACTCCAATCGCTTACTATAGAGCTACAGAAATAGGTGCAGCAACCCAGCGCAATCAAGCCATGCAGTACACGACCCAAGATACTATTTGGTTTCTCGACGATGACATCATTTTAGAGCCAGATTGTCTATGGCGGTTATGGAAAGCTCTCCAGAGTGACTGGAGTTTGGGAGGTGTTAACGCCATGATTACGAATCAGCGATATTTACCGCCCGGTTGGATTAGTCGCACTCTATTTCACTTTCTCCATGGGCATTCGGAAAAGAGTTATGCGGGAAAATGTATTGGGCCGGCGTTAAACTTGCTACCTGAGGATCGGGTGGATTTACCAGACGTTGTTCCTGTAGAATGGCTTAATACCACTTGTGTTCTTTATCGACGGCAAGCTTTGCCCCAACCCTTGTTCTCCTCTCTCTTTACAGGTTATTCTCTAATGGAGGATGTCACCCTTTCTCTAATAGTGGGTAAACAATGGAAACTGGCTAATGTTCGCACGGCTCGCATTTTCCATGACAGCCAACCTGGAGAGCATAAGAGCCATCCAGGAGTGGTTGCCAAAATGGATTTAGTTAATCGTCACTATGTCATGACCTGCATCTTAGACCGACGACAATTTTCGGATTATGTCAAACTCGCTGTACTGCAATGGTTTGGGATCGCTGCTTCTCTTGTTTCTGTGAAGGGTTGGCTTTATCTCCCAACGGTTCTTAGGGGCAAAGTGAGCGCCGTTAGAGAAATTATTTCATCAAAATATGGGACACCAGGGGATAAGTCATGAGTTGGCTGCGTCCTGGAATTTTAGCCATCAATCGAGTTATTGAAGGCGTAAAAAGTCGTTGGCGCAATGTCTACTATCGCACGCTAGGAGTCAAGCTAGACGGTTATGTCTGGATGCGACATATTGAAATTCCCCGCAATTTTGCGGATATTGAAATCGAAAGTCCTTGTGCGTTAGATCGAGGTGTGATACTACTTGCCACGGGCGAACCCCTCCCTCATCCGAAGATTCATATTGGTGCTAATACCTACATCAACCGCCATACCTTTCTGGATGCTATACTATCACTGACTATTGGTAAAAACTGCGGTATCGGTCCTAATTGTTACATTACCGATCACGATCATGGTCACGATCCTACGCTCGCCCCCCTTGAGCAACCGATGATTGCTAAGCCTACTCAAATTGGAGATTGCGTTTGGTTGGGAGCCAATGTCATAATCCTCAAAGGTGTGACGATTGGCGATCGCACCATTGTGGGTGCAGGAAGTGTCGTCACTCACGATTTACCCCCGAACGCGATCGCTGTAGGAGTTCCCGCAAGAGTCATTAAGCATAGGAATAAATAGCCAATGAATTCCAACGCAGGAATCGTGATTACCACTCGTAACCGAGAGCAAGATTTGAAAAAGCTATTTTGCCATCTAAAAGAAAATAAGGCTTGGCAAAAGTATCCAATCTGGGTTCATGATGATGCTAGTAATCAAGTTTCAGAAGATTACTGGAAATTCCTCTCTAAATATGCATACTATTTAATTCGTAACCCCAGAAACTATGGTGCTTCACTTAACCGTAATATCAGTAATGCTTCAGCGCCTTTTGATTTTATTTTTAGCCTTGATGATGATTCGTGTTTTGTTGATACAGATGGTCCGGCTCAAGCCATTGAATATATGGAAAATCATCCAAAAGTCGCTATTTTATCGTTTCCTTTAGTTTCAAGTTTTAATCCTCCCCCAATTCACCATACTTCTCCGTATCCTTGCTTATCTTATGCTGCTTGTGCTGCGCTGATTCGCAAAAGTGCTTTTCTCGAAGTAGGTGGATATTACAGTGACTTTTTTTATTATGGTGAAGAACCAGAACTATGTTTACGACTTTGGGCAGCAGGATATGAAATTCACGCTTTTCCCCTCTGTCGAGTTTATCATTGGGTGAGTTCTAATGATGAAGATTATCGATGCAAAGGATTTTATGGTCCTCAAAATCGGGTATGGACTCACATTTTGCATACACCTATACAGTTTTTGTTGGCAGAAGTTTTGAGGACATTTCCTAGTTATAGTAAACTTTCGTTGCAAACAAAAATTCCTTTAATACACTTTAAAGGTTTAATTTCTGGAATCAAGCAAGGTATTTTGCATCTAGGAGAGAGACAACCTTTACCATTGTCTTTATATATCCATTTAAAATCTTTACCTGTATCAGCTCAATTTAAAACTCGTGAGTGAATTACAAAACCAAGCTAATCAGAAGAAAATTATATTCTAGTAGTTAAAGAAATGTCAAGGGTTGCGTCCAAGATGGTTGCCATCTCAGATTGCAACTTTATGGGTCAAGGTTCCCTAGTTTTACGTTTACTGAAATATTCCATATTTTCCCTGGGGCTTTGGTCATTGGCAAACTACTTAAAGACAAAAGGAAAAGGATATACCTTCAGTAAAGGCGATGGTTTAGCCTATTCCTACTCTGTGTATCAAAGTCTAAACACATTACATGAATTTTGGCAAACACTGCGATTGAATAGCACAAAAGGAAAAAGTGATACATTTTTTGGATCAATTATTTCTGCTGAACATTTGTTGATTATTGGTTTCAATAAAAATGGCTAATGCACCGCAACTTTAACAGGATTGAGTAATTCTCAGCTCTGCTGAAGTTGGAATCGATAAACGATGGAGCTTGACTAAGCAACTATTTCAAAATCTCCTCCAGCCAGTGCTGGTGTGCCATTAAGGATAGCAAACTGACCACCACCTGAACCAAACCCTACAGCAGCGCCATTGGTATCATAAAACAACCTGCCAGTCTGACTGTACACGATCACAGCACCAGTTGTCTGAGCCTGTAAATCGTCAGCGGCTAGTGCAAACTCTCCAGATACGCTAAAACCCACGCCAGTAGCACTGCTCAAAGCAGAGAAAGTCCTCTGACTCAATTGAATAATGTCTGCACCGTCTCCAAAGTCGGTAATTGTATCTATACCCAAAGAACGAACACTATTCGTTCCACCGAAAAAGAAGATATCCGCGTCAGCTCCCCCAGTCAAAATATCATCCTGCACAAACCCATTGAGAAAATCCTCACCGTTTCCACCATTGAGGATATCAAAGCCAAAGCCACCAAACAGAGTATCCGCACCCTCATCGCCGAATAGTTCGTCATCACCACCACCACCATCAAGAGAGTCGCCATCGTTTCCTCCATTGAGGGTATCATTACCTGCCCCTCCCCTGATATTATCTTGACCCGCTTCACCAAAGACAGTATCGTCACCCTCACCACTGTCAATCAGATTGTTGAAATCATTACCCGTAATCGTATTATCAAGTTCATTTCCCCTCCCTAAGGTCGCACTACCCAGCAGGGTCAAGTTCTCTAGACCACTACCAATACCTAACCCCCTATTAGCAAAAGACTCTACCGTATCAGTACCACTGGGGTCAGCCACAATTGAATCATTGGCGTTGCGAATGATGTAAGTATCATCGCCATCGCCACCATCCAGAGTATTGATGCCGCTGCCCCCATCGAGGATATCATCGCCATCACCACCAATCAGAGTGTCATCACCATCTTCTCCAAATAGACTATCAGCGCCGTCTCCACCGTCGATAATGTCATTACCAAAAGAGCCAAAAATACTGTCATCACCGCCTAAACCGTTGAGCGTGTTATCTTGCCGATTTCCGATAATCTCATTGTTTAAGGCATTTCCTTCACCAAAGATAGGACCTTCTATTGCCCCTATCGTAGCTCCAGGTGCAGCCAGAATTAGATTCTCAACCTCACCCGCAATACTGAAACCACTGGGGAGAGCGTTCAGAGAAAAATCAATCGTAGAGAAAACAGTATCAATGCCACCTCCGGTGGATTCATCAATTTCGTCAGTGCCGCCCCCGGAAATATTGTAGGTATCGTTACCCGCACCACCGATGAGAGTGTTGCTACCAGAACCACCTTCTAGAGTGTCGTCGCCGCTTCCACCTTCAAGGATATCATCACCATCTGCTCCCTTGAGGAGGTCATTGCCATCCAAACCTCGAAGGGTGTTATTGGTTGCATTACCAATGATTAAGTTATCAAAGTTGTCTCCTGTACCATTAGTAGCAGTATCCAGGAGGCGTAAATTCAAGCCTTTGGGACCGATGTATCCACTTGCTTGCGTTGACAGATTAAAATCTACGGACGAGTTAACTGTTCCCCGACCATCTGCATCGACAATTGTTTCATTGGGATCATCAACAGTATAAAAGTCATTACCAGCACCTCCATCAAAGGTGTCTAAGCCTGCTCCGCCTATAAGTTGATCATTTCCGTTACCTCCAATAAGATTATCATTGCCATCACCACCCTTGAGAATGTCATCACCATCTAAGCCTTCGAGAGTGTTACTTTCCCCGTTACCACTAATTAAATTGTCAAAATTGTCACCTGTACCATCAATAGCAGTCCCTATAAGCCGCAAATTTAAGCCTCTTGGACCACTATACCCACTCGCTTGAGTTTCGAGTGAGAAACTCGGTGCTATAGAAATAACGGTGCCCCAACCATCCGCATCTATAATCTGATCTGTGGTGCTATCCACGATGTAGCGGTCGTTGCCTCTGCCGCCATCCAAGATATCATTACCACTGCCACCATCCAGTTCATCATTGCCAGTTGCCCCTATGATGGTGTCATTACCAGCCCAACCCCGTAATAGATCGTCGCCAGCCCGACCTTGTAGAATGTCATTCCCATCTAGACCATTGATGAGATCATTAAGAGCTGTTCCCCTTAGTATAGGATTGACAATACCGTTATCATCGAAAGGTGTACCAGTAATGTTAGCCATGTATCTGCCTCAGAGCTTAATTGATGACCATGTAGTGGTAGAGAGCGTATCGCCGTAGGCGGTTGTGTTAAAACTATACAATCACTTACGGAAGCGAATATCCTCAAATCTCTAATTAGAACTAATAGAACCTGATAGCCAGGATTTTTAAAACTGTAATCGAACTACACTCTTAATAATAACCGACTTCGGCAATATGCAATCTAAAGAATTTCAAAGTTTCAATAAATTTTCATGAATTTTTATAAATAAATCTGCTTATACGGGAAAAGTAATATTTAGTGCAAATCCATTCTTGATTCGGCTAAATATAAATAATAAATAATGATTGAATGTGTAGGTTTGAAAATTTACCCGCCTTAATTTTTAATATAGCTTAAGGGAGGAATCTAGCGATTGCAACCGCCTCGGTTGACATCATTGTTTCTACAGATATCGGGTGTCCCTCGGATAAAGAAGGGTTAGTTGAACTGGTTCACCCCATGTTTAACGATCCCAACCTTGAATAGTAAGGTTTCAGTGATGCTGCGTCTCCTACGCTTACGAAATGCCGCAACACAACTTATAATAATGAATGTTCCTCACCCCTGGTTTAAACTAATCGTGTTTGAGTACATGACTAATATCTATGGGATAAGCGGCTATGCACGAGGTTTCCTGCGGGGTCTGTCTCAGTGTCAGCCGTGTCGGCAGCGCCTGAAATCTGTATAATCTGTATAAAGCGGAGTTGATGTCCCAGTGGCACGCCAAGAACATCATAATTTAAAACCTGACTCTCTCCTGCCGTCCCCGTTAGCACATCAAGCTGCCACGGATCTGAGAGTATCTGTGATGATTACGACTCATAACCGAGTCAACGAACTCAAGCAAACTTGTGAAGTATTGGAGTCCTTATCTCCACCCCTTGATGAGGTGTTGCTCTGTGCTGAAGGATGTAGGGATAACACTGTTGAATTGATTCAACATAATTACCAGCATTATCGCTTTTTCATTAACCCAGTTAGCAGAGGTTCTGTAGCTTCCCGATATTACCTCATTCGCCAAGCCGAAGGGGATTTAGTACTTGTGGAGTATGTGGCGCAGATGTCCTTTTCCTTGTGTGCTGGCACTTTCCCTATATCGGTTCTTTAGTCAGCTTAGATATGCAGTCAAACGAGGAATGAACGGGGTTGTTCGAGAACCTTGTTGATGGTTCGCTGCCTTACAAGGTTTACCCTATGCCTTACTGAAAAGAAGCCCAATTTCTTGGCAGGTTTATCGTTTGTGGCTCTCCCTTCTCTCACAGCCAATCTATAGGGATGAGGAATGGCAAGAGAAATTTTACGCAGTTGAAGTTAAACCGTCACTTTGTCAACAACAGTCGGATATGAATATTACCACCAGGATTTAAATAAATTAACTATCATAACATGCTTCAAAAATTAGAATAGCCCAACCTATGAAAAAATCGCAACTCATTTTGTCTGATTCAAATCTAGATTTTTGTCCCCGATTAAAAACCATTATAAAAAATGGACAAACTATAGATGGAGATGGAAATATTATTCAGATTCGGGGAATGTCAACAATAAATAATTTACAAATTATCCGAAGACTAATTATCGATTTATGCCCAAAGAATACATTAGAAATTGGATTGGCATTTGGAGGTTCTGCATTAGCTATTCTTTCAACTCTTCAAGAGGTTCACACAAAAAAAGATTTTTTACACACAGCAATCGATCCATACCAAAGTACCGTCTGGAAAAATAGTGCTATTACTGTCATTACACAAGAACAGCTTGATAGAAATTTCCGTTTCTTTGAAGAGTATTCATCATTAGTGCTGCCCAGGTTGATTTTAGAACATGAAAAATTTGGACTAGTTTATATAGATGGCTCTCATTTATTTGAAGATGTGTTTGTAGACTTTTATTTTGTAGTACAGCTCCTTGAAATGAATGGAATTGTTATTTTTGACGATTGTCGAAATAATCATGTACACAAAGTTGTTCAGTTTATTAAAAATAATTATTCTAAGATTTTGACAAGTTATCCAATTTATTTTCCAGATAAATCTTTTCCAAAAATAATTGCTAACAAGTTGGGCTATAAGCAAGTAGAAATATTTTGTAAAATAGGAGAAAATTCCAGAAAATGGAAAGATAAATTAAAGAAATTTTAGACAAAAATAAAATAAATATAATAATAAAATGTGCAAAAATAATCCTTAGTAATTATAAAGGGAATGTTTGATCAAGTGCCATCATGGATATGCTGTCAACTGGGTGCCCGTGAACATTATGCTATCCCACGAGCATTACAACAGTATGGAAAACTTGCCTATCTGATTACCGATGCTTGGGTTTTACCTAAGTCTCCACTAAACTTGCTACCGAGACATGTTTTAGCGAATTTACGCGATCGCTTCCACCCTGACTTAGCCCAAGCCTCTGTCCACGCCTTCACTCACTCTTTGATGCGCCTTGAACTGGCGCAACGCCTGCAAAATACTTTAGGGTGGACAAGTATTATTGCCCGTAATCGCTGGTTCCAACAACAAGCCGTTGAGTTACTGGAAACCATCACGCCAAAACTTAACACTTGTCCTATCCTCTTTGCTTACAGTTATGCAGCTTTAGAACTGTTCCGCTATGCCAAAAGCCAGGGTTGGTATACTATCTTAGGTCAAATCGATCCAGGACTAGTCGAGGAAACATTAGTTCGACAGGAACATATTAGATATCCCGACTACCAATCTACTTGGCAGCCCGCACCGCCTCAATACTGGATGAATTGGTTAGAAGAATGTGGGCTAGCTGACCGAATTATCGTTAATTCTCCCTGGTCAAGCCAAGCCTTGCAACAAGTCGGAATTCCGGTCAATAAGATGAACATTATTCCCCTTGCCTACAACCCCCCTGAGACAGCCAGCAATTTTGAGCGAATTTACCCCTCAACTTTCTCGGCTGAACGTCCTTTACGAGTGCTGTTCCTCGGTCAAGTGATACTACGCAAAGGTGTTGCAGCACTGCTAGAGGCTGCTAAACTACTACAGGATCAACCGATAGAATTCTGGCTAGTCGGTTCTCAAGGCATTCCTGGATATCCACTAAACAAAGGACGGATACGGTGGGTTGATGCCGTCCCTCGTAGTGCAACAGCAAAGTACTATCGCCTAGCAGATGTTTTCCTGTTTCCTACCCTCTCTGATGGTTTTGGACTAACACAGTTAGAAGCGCAAGCATGGCAGTTGCCTGTTATTGCTTCTAAATTCTGTGGGAAAGTCGTGACAGATGGAGAGAATGGACTGCTCTTACCGGAAGTGACACCAGAGGAAATTGCCAATGCCTTAAACTTTTGCCTTAACAATCCGCAAAAACTCACAAGTTTTGCACAGCAATTAAAACACAATAACATTATAAGCTTATCACAACTACAGGATTTCCTGAATAAAACTCTTGACTAACCTAACTGTTATAAAGTCTATATTCCAATGCCCTTATTTGAATACCCAGAACTAGCCTTCAGTCAAATCACCCTCCTAGTTATTAGCTGGATTTGGTTACTGCAACGAAACGATGAAATTCCCCTGATCATAAGCAGTTTCATGTTTTATGTGGCATCCTATCGATATTGGGCAGTCACTCAAGGAATTAATCATTGGGTAAACCTCACTTCGCTGGGGCTGAGTTCTGTGACTCAGGAAGCTGCACTTGAAGCGTTAGCTTACATCGTATTTGGTCAAATCTGTCTTTTAGGAAGTTACATGTGGCATCAGAGGAAAATCATGCCGATTATTATGTCTACTGATGTCGATTACTCTGTATTAAAATGGCTATACCCTAAAGTTATTGTATTAGGTTTATTTTGCCTACCCCTAGTCGTAGTTACTCGCTCGCAAGTTATTATGCAATTAAGGGTAGGAAAGTCATTGGCTTTTCAGATCAGCAGTTATCTATATTTATTTCCTTTAGCTTTGGTAGGAATTACTACCCTAATCTTTTGTTTATGGAAATTTGGTTGCTTTCCATCATTGCTCAGTAAAATTTATGCTATCTCGATTGTATTTGGGGTATTTGAATTGACATTTGGTAGTACGGGTCGTTTCCAGTTTATGGGATGGATAACCGCTGCTGGAATCATTGTATCCTCTTCCTATCGACCGAAAACTCGTCTTGTTATTATTGGTAGTTTTCTCCTCTTTGCAATCAGTCTGTTTGCCATAGCCGGAGCAATGCGTAATCCCAACTTTGCCGATGATCGCTTAAATCAAGCAGCCTGGGAGCGTGCATCCAGTGCTGAAGATGCCAATATGCTCGATGGCTTTGTACTTCTACAGAATGTCTATCCCCAACGCCTAGACTTTCAGTGGGGTATGGAGCATCTAGAAATCCTAATGCGCCCGATTCCCCGAGCTTGGTGGCCAGAAAAACCAGTGGGAGGTTATATGAATAAACTAGGCTTAACTATTCATGGCGGCAAGGGAACACTAGGGATTTCACCGAGCCTATTTGGATCGTTCTACGCTGAGGGGGGTATTATTGGTATTTTCCTATTTTCATTGCTCTACGGAATAATTATGGCTAAAATAGTAGGTTACACTACTAAACTAAAACCCTTTGCTGCTATCCTTGTCCGTGCCATTCTCTGTGCTTCGTTACTCCCGTTGCTACGTGGCGGGGACTTGCCTGGAATTTATGCCTGGATTGGTATGGCTTTTTGGCCTTGTTTTCTATTACTTTGGATTAAACGCGCCGATTGGCGATTGAAATTACCTGAATCAGTTTCTGTTTATTATCGTGAAATAGAATGAATTTTATACAAACATTATAAACATTATCATGGATTAAATTGAAAACTATTGTCTAAACTAGAATAGCATCTGTAGATAATTTAGCTATGCATGTTGTTATAATTTTTCACACGATTGGAGGCTATCATGCGGCTCGACTGCGTGCTGCTTATACTGTTTGTCAACAAAAATGTTGGCGCTTTACTGCAGTTGAAGTGACAGACAATACCATAGAACATCCGTGGGGTGACATAAGGCAAGAAATTACGTTTCCTTATCAAACTCTCCTGCCTGTGGCAACTACTCCGGCTTTAACAAATCGTAGTTCTCAGTCTACTGAAGCAGTATCTTTACTATTTTCTTGTCTGGATACTCTGAAACCAGATATTCTGGCTATTCCCGGTTGGGGATTTCCTGTTTCTCGTGCTGCTTTGTCATGGTGTCAACGTAATCATATTCCATCAATCGTGATGAGTGAGAGCAAAAGAGATGATGAAAAACGGCTGTGGTGGAAAGAACGACTTAAATCTTGGCTTTATATTAAGAAGTATAATGCTGCGCTTGTGGGTAGTGAACTACATCGCCACTACTTGATCGAATTAGGTATGCCAATGGAGCGAATTTTTCTGGGTTACGACGCAGTTGACAATGACTATTTTAATAAAGGAGCTAATGCTGCCCGAGTTGATCCAGATGGGGCAAGACGGCGCCAGCCGCAAATTCCTTTGAAACCTTATTTTATCACAGTAACTCGCCTACTCAAGCGCAAAAATGTGTTACGCCTTGTAGAAGCATTTACGGCTTATCGTCAACAAATTGGAGAAGATAAAGCGTGGGATCTGGTGATTTGTGGGAAAGGTCAAGAAGAAATATCTTTACGGAATTTAATTGGGAGAAATCAACTTTATAGCTGTATTCATTTGCCCGGTTTTGTCACCTACAAAGCCATAGTGGACTGGTATGGTTTAGCTAATGCTTTTGTACATCCTGCAATACAAGAACAGTGGGGTTTAGTGGTGAATGAAGCTTGTGCAGCTGGACTACCAATTTTGTGTAGCAGAACAGTGGGGGCTTGTCATGAACTTGTCCAAGACTATCAAAATGGTCTCTTATTTGATCCGGAAAGCGGTCAAGATATTAGTCGAACCTTGATCAGTACACATCAATTAGATGTATCATCAAGAACTACTATGGGACAATTAAGCCAAGCACTTGTTGCTAAATATAGCCCACAGAGGTTTGCTGATGGTCTCATAGATGCTATCAAAGCAGCTTTGTTAGCTAGGCGAGATTTATATATATAGAGTCGTCAGCAATGAAAAGCCTACATGTGATCTCTTCTGTATCTCCAGTTCGTGGTGGACCTACTCATGCTGTTCTGCAAACAGTTAAAGCATTACGCAATTTGGGAGTTGATTCTCAAATTGTTACAACCAATGATCACGGCTCGGAGCAACTGCTAAACGTATCATTAAATACAAATATTGAGTATCAAGGAGTCCCGACTAGATTTTTTTCACGATATTATCCATTGATAAAAAAAAATAATTTTAATAGGGATAAAGCTTTTATATTTTCGGCTGAACTGACTCGTTGGCTCTGGCATCATATCAGAGACTATGATATAATTGAAACCCGTTATCTTTTCTCTTATCCCTCTAGCTGTGCTAGAATAATTGCCCGACGACAAGGAATTCCATATATAGTTCATCCAACGGGTCAACTAGCTGCTTGGGCACTAGCACAGAGTCGCTTTAAAAAACAAATCTATTCCTTCTTGATCGAGCGTCCTAATCTGAATTCCGCAGCAGCTATTCAGTGTTCTTCCAAAGGGGAAGTAGAAGATGTGCATAAGTTTGGAATTCAAGTTCCCACCTTTACAGTACCAGTAGGAGTCAATTCATTCGTTGATTGTCCAGAAGCAGAAGCTAGACATAAGTTACATCATACTTATGGAATACCTAATCATAAGCCAATCGTACTCTTTTTATCTCGCCTGCACTATAAAAAGCGTCCCGATTTGTTAATCCAAGCCTTCAGCAAACTCGCTGTTCAAACCTATGATTTTCACCTGATATTGGCGGGTTCAGGGGAAACCGACTATGTAAATCATCTCAAAAAATTAGTCGCCTCTCTTAGTTTAGCTAAACATACATCATTTGCTGGTTTTGTCACAGGTGAAGACAAAAACTTACTCCTCCAAGGTTCTGATATTTTTGTTCTCCCTTCTTTTTCCGAAAATTTCGGAGTAGCAGTAGCCGAAGCCATGGCGGCTGGATTACCCGTGATTGTTACCCCCGGTGTACAAATTTCACCAGAAATTGCCGCAGCCAAAGCGGGATTAGTTGTAGAGGGAGAGATTGAGACTCTTGCTGATGCGATCGCGACTTTGCTAACCTCTCCCCACCTACGCCATGAATTAGGCGAGAATGGTAAGCGCTTGGTGAGTCATCAATATTCCTGGAAGGTGATCGCTCAAAATCTGATTTCTGTCTATACTGCAATAATCGAAGGGAAACCTTTACCTGATCATCTCAGTTCGACAAATTCTTGATCAGCTGTCAAATCAGTGACATTTCCCCCTAGCCCGCTAGTACAAATATTCTGGTGAAAATCTGCCGTCATCAATTTAAATGGAGATGCTGTTTGACCAGCGCTACCCTGATCCTACTTCTACTGAGTATCATTCCCCTGCGGCTGGCGATCGCACAATACCAATCACCCTACCCTCAAGCTATTCTAACCTTAGGCGGTGGGCGCGATCGCGAAACCTTCACCGCCCAATTTGCCCAAACTCACCCTTCCCTAGACATCTGGGTTTCCAGTGGTTCACCCCCAGACGTTTTGTCTGCTATTTTCCAGAACGCCAATATTCCAACTCAGCGCGTTCATCTCGACTATCGCGCCGTCGATACCGTCACCAATTTTACCTCTCTCGTGGCTGACTTCAAACGCCACAAAATCCAACATATCTACCTAATCACCTCCGATTATCATATACCCAGAGCCAAAGCGATCGCGACTCTTGTCCTCGGAAGCCAAAGCATCGCCTTCACCCCCATCGCCGTACCCTCCAACCAACCCACTGAATCCTTGCTGCGTATCCTTCGTGACAGCATTCGCGCCCTAATATGGATTATTACAGGTCATACTGGCGCTACACTTAAGCCACAATTGATTAGTTATTTGTCCTTTGTCCTTCGTCATTTGCCCTTTGTTATATAATTTACGAGAACCTCTGCGAACCTCTGCGCTAACCTCTGCGTCCTCTGCGTTAAAAAAGTATAACTTATCGGGAAACTCCCTTAAACTCATCCGCCACTATTCATCGCCATCACGATAAAACGCAGCACAAAAATTACCGCCAAAACCCACACCGCGATCGCGACTTCATCGACTTTCCCCTGAAACCCTTTAATTAAAGGATATGTAATCAATCCAATCGCCAAACCTTCCGCAATCGAATACGTCAACGGCATCATTAAAATCGTTAAAAATGAAGGAATAGACTCCGCCGGATCATCCCAGTGAATCCCCCGTAAATTCCCAGCCATCAACACCCCCACAATCACCAACGCTGGTGTCGTAGCAAAAGCCGGAATTCCCGAAAGTAAAGGAATAAAAAATATCGAAACAACAAACAAAATCGCCACAACAACAGCCGTAAATCCCGTGCGCCCCCCTTCCGCAATACCCGCAGCCGACTCAATATACGTCGTCACCGTCGAGGTTCCCAAAACCGCCCCTACTGTTGTCCCCACCGCATCCGCCATCAACGCCTGATTCGCCCTAGGCAATTCCCCATGTTCATCAATATAGCCCGCCTGCATCCCCACCCCAGTCAGCGTACCCACGGTGTCAAATAAATCCACAAACAGAAACACAAACAACACCGCCAGGAAATCCCACCCATTCACCTGATTGATTCTACCCAATCCCGCGATCGCAACCCCAATTAAATCCACAGGTAACTCAGGAACACCAATAATCCCCTCTGGTAACGGAGACACGCCAAGAATCCAGGCTAGCGCCGCCGTTGCCAAAATCCCCCATAGCAGCGCCCCCGTGAGGCGACGGGCGACAAATGCCGAGGTAATCAGGATACCCGCGATCGCAATTAATGTCGAAGGTTGACTCAAATCCCCTAATTTCGTTTTTGTCACCGCATCAGCGGCGATAATCCCCGCCCCACTTAAGCCAATATAGGCGATAAATAAGCCAATTCCCGCCGCCGTTGCCCGTTTCAGACAATCGGGGATCGCTTTGACGATTAAATGGCGCACATTTGACAGAGTTAGGGCAATAAAAATCAACCCTTCGATTAAGATAGCAGAAAGGGCAATCCGCCAGTCGATGCCTAATCCCAATACCACCGAGTAGGTAAAAAAGGCATTGAGTCCCATACCGGGGGCAAGGGCAAGGGGATAATTCGCCCACAATCCCATAACTAGGGTAGCAATTGCCGCAGAAAGTGCTGTGGCGATGACTAATTCATTAAACAAATCTCCTGATGCTTGTAAAAAAATGGCATCGGATAAAATGCCCGGATTCACAACCAAAATATAAGCCATTGTCATAAAGGTGGTGAACCCTGCCAATAGTTCTATGCGGATCGTGGTTTGGTATCGATCAAATTTAAAGAATTTAGCCAGAACTCCTAACTGTCTCCTTGGTTGTCCAGAAGGATCATGATGACTCATAACTGTCCCCTGAGATGCCCTAATATTAGCTTACTCCTTTCTCAGGATGAGATATGGAGTAGATGTTAGCGTTAGCGAAGCGGGGTGAACTCCCCACCCGATCCTCGACTTCTTAAAGAAGTTGGGGATCTAATGCCAACCAGATTCACCTGATATTATATGATTTTAAATAACAAATCATTAACCTTATCAAACTATTGGTTCCATTTTGGCTTAACGGCTATTTTTTTAGCCTCAGCCATTCTCCGATTTTGGGGCTTGGGTCGATTTAATGCTTTGGTATTTGACGAGGTATATTATGCCAAATTTGCCAATAATTACTTAACGGGAACAGACTTTTTCAATGCCCACCCGCCCTTGAGTCAATATATCATCGCGATCGGGATGTGGCTGGGTTCTCATCTTCCCTGGGATCAGCAGTCCATGAATGGTTTGGCGGGTTCATTGCGATCTACATGGAGTTATCGTTGGCTGAATGCGCTCACGGGTTCGTTTATCCCCTTAGTTGTCGCCGGGATTGCCTATCAGCTTAATCGGCGTCGCAGCTATGCGTTAATTGCCGCTTTTTTAGCCGGGGCAGATGGTCTATTTTTAGTTGAGTCTCGCTACGCGCTGAATAATGTTTATTTGGTTATTTTCGGATTATTGGGTAATTTATGTTTGTTACTCGCACTCAGTCACTCTCAGTCAAAACGCTGGATAAATTTGGCATTATCGGGTGCTTTTTTAGGGGCATCTGCTTGTATTAAATGGAATGGTTTATGGTTTTTATTCGGGATTTATTTCCTTTGGGGGATGGCTTGGTTGCTTCAGTGGAGAGGAGATAGTTCAAAGTTTAAACCTTGGGTAGGGGCGGGTTTAGTTGCATCTGGGTCAAAAAGAGACGATAGTAATGAAACCCGCCCCTACAAACCATGCACTACAGCGAAGCGAAGGGTCAACACTCAACACTCAACACTTAAAACTACCTTAGTTAATCTAACTCAATTAAACGGGATTCAGTTTTTAGTCAATTTTGCCCTAATTCCAGCGTTAACCTATAGCTTACTCTGGATTCCACACCTAATCATGAATCCCCAACCCGGATTTTGGGACGCCCACTATAGAATTTTGACCTTTCACGAAAAAATCGGTAGCGGACCAGAGGTTCATCCCTACTGTTCTAAATGGTACACTTGGCTGATTATGCTGCGACCTGTGGCTTACTTTTACCAAACTGCCCAGAGTACCCGTGAACAAGTTCCGGCTTACCCTCCGTTACCCAAAGGATATGGTCAGGTGATTTATGATGTCCATGCTATGGGAAATCCTATCGTTTGGTGGCTATCAACAGCAGCAATTTTATTGTTACTTTTGCTGTTGCTACAGCGTCTTTGGTCAGGAATGCAGGGATATTTTCCACCTACAACGGTGAATTATATTAGTCTGTATTTAGGGCTTAACTGGCTGGCTCAGTTATTACCTTGGGTTGGGGTCAGTCGCTGTACATTTTTATACCACTATATGGGCGCTTCTGTGTTTTCTGGGTTAGGGTTAGCTTGGCTGATTGACCGTTGGCTACATCGGGAGCAAGAGTATTGGCAAATTGCGGCAATAACGGTTATCAGTTTAATTCTGTTGGCATTTGTCTTTTGGTTGCCGATTTATTTAGGTTTACCTCTATCTCTTAAGGATCATCAAATGCGAATGTGGTTCGATTCTTGGATTTAGATTATTTGCTCATTGGTCATTGATCATTGGTAATATCGGCTACACTGTAATGGAGGTGACTCTCATGGAATCAAAGGAGAAGCGATCGCCATGATTCCAGTGATTGATAAAACACCAGTCTCAATCGATCAATTCCTGGATTGGTATCCACAGATTTCAGAGAACCGCTACGAATTGAGACGCGGGGTGATTGTCGAGATGCCAAAACCGAGAGGGAAGCATTCGGAGATTGCAGGATTTGTGATTAAAAAATTGAATACCGTGATTGACGATAAGCAAGTTCCTTTCTTTATTCCTAGAGAATGCATTATCAAAATCTCGGAGGATACTGGCTATGAACCTGATGTCGCGGTGGTGAATCGACCAAACTTAGCGAATGAATCCCGTTGGGAAAGTTCATCAGTTATTGAGCATGGGGAATCGGTGAAACTCGTAGTCGAGGTGGTTTCCACGAATTGGCGTGATGATTATGCCCTCAAAATGACTGACTACGAGAGTATTGGCATTGGTGAATATTGGATTTTAGATTATCTTGGCATAGGTGGGCGGCGCTACATTGGCTCACCCAAGCAGCCAACGTTCACCGTTTGCACCATGGTGGATGGGGAATACGAATTACAGCAGTTTCGTGACAATGAGCGTATCATTTCTCCCACATTCCCAGAATGGGAATTAACGGTCAACCAGATTTTCCATCCAGGTGAATGAGCCAGTGGTTGGTGAATTGCTCCATCGTGTTGGGTGGGTAGTCCTTGAGTATCCTGTTTCCCTTGGACAGTAAGCTGTCATGCATTTAAATTGGGTATTAGTAGCGAGCAAGATGTATTAGTAGCAAGCAAGATGCTCGCACGACAAGGATTTCACCATTGTTGACATTAAGCTTTAAATGCCGAACAGCTTAAAAGGGCGTGGAGTAAACAGAGAGCTTTTTTTTATGGGTTTGGTTACCCCATTTTCAACCAGTCAAAGACTTGGTTGACGCTAAGAGATAATTTTATATCGCCCAAAACTGGCAGGACTTGTTCGCCCTGAAATAACACAGGTTGCTGCTGCGGTTGTAGACACAAAATGCTGAGATCGTCAGGGTCAATAAACCAGCCTAGGCGACTGCCATGTTCTAGACAATAGAGAATATTGCCTAACACTTTGTTGGGTCGTTGTTCGGGGGAAAGAATTTCTATCGTCCAATCTGGCGGAAGATCAAAATTATCGGGTACGTTACCCTCAGCAGTGAAGGGAATACGTTCCCACTGAAAAACTGCCACATCGGGGACGATGGATCGTACACCAAAACTACATCTTAATTCTGGGAAGGCATAGGCAATTTTTGTCTCTTCTGCAACTTGATTGATAGTGGCGCAGAGTTTTCCTTGCAAGCGGCTATGTCTTCCCTTTGGCATGGGCTTTTGTATAATTTCTCCATTGATATATTCACTGGCGGGTTTGGTTTCTGGTTGTTGCAAAAACTCGTGCAATGTTAGTGGCTGTCTGAGTGCTTGTACCATGGGGATCGCCTCCAAGGTGAGACGGCAAGTTATAGACTCAATTCTAGTTACAAAGCGACGCGATCGCGCCTTGGTACGATAGACCTATCGTAGTGGCTTGGCACACCTAATTTAGTGGATTAGCCTTATACCCAGAAAATTTATAAAATTAGGGGCTCACATCCCCTACTACGAAACCAACCCACGATCCTAGACGTTCCACCGGAGGAGTCTCTACAAGTTTCCCCTCTGCTTCCAGAGGCTTCTTGCATCGTGTCTGGAACATTGTTTCCCCTGCACCTGGAACCCCTCCGCTCCCCCTCTTCCGCACGATAGAATAGGTGAAATGACCAGCGATCGCACTGCCTCTGGTCAACTATCTACTAAAATCTCTAAAGTTATTGTATTCAGCGATTTGGCATTAACAGCGAGAGGAGACAAAATTACGCATGGGCAAGGTAGTCGGCATTGACCTAGGGACAACAAACTCTGTGGTAGCCGTCATGGAGGGTGGCAAGCCGGTTGTCATTGCTAATGCAGAAGGTATGCGGACAACCCCTTCTGTGGTGGCGTTTAGCAAGGAAGGGGAACGCTTAGTCGGACAAATGGCACGTCGCCAAGGGGTTCTGAATCCCCAAAATACGTTTTATGGGATTAAGCGATTTGTGGGGCGTCGATATAGTGAACTCAATCCTGAGTCTAAGCGCGTCCCCTATACGATTCGCCGTGATCCAGAAGACGCGATTAAAATTCGCTGTCCCCGCCTGAAGCAGGAATTTTTCCCGGAAGAAATTTCGGCGATGGTACTGCGGAAGTTGGCGGATGAGGCGACTCGCTATCTGGGTGAAGAGGTGACGGGGGCGGTGATTACGGTTCCCGCTTATTTTAATGATTCTCAACGACAGGCGACGCGAGATGCTGGGCGGATTGCGGGTTTGGAGGTGTTGCGAATCCTCAATGAACCGACAGCCGCATCCTTAGCGTATGGGTTAGATCGGCAAGAGAGTCAGACTATTTTAGTCTTTGATTTGGGCGGTGGTACGTTTGATGTCTCGATTCTAGATGTGGGGGATGGCGTATTTGAGGTTAAATCCACCAGTGGGGATACTCAATTGGGGGGAAATGATTTTGACCGCAAAATCGTGGATTGGCTAGCCGAACAGTTCCTCGAAACCGAAGGAGTGGATTTACGTCGCGATCGCCAAGCCCTCCAGCGATTGATGGAAGCTGCTGAAAAAGCCAAGATTGAGCTTTCGGGGGTGGGGGTGACGGAGATTAATTTACCCTTTATCACCGCCACCGCAGATGGACCTAAGCATCTGGAAACCAGACTGACTCGTCCCCAGTTTGAGGGATTGTGTGGGGAATTAGTGAGTCGTTTACGTCGTCCCCTAAAACGCGCCTTCAAAGATGCGGGATTGACGCCTGTGCAAATTGATGAGGTGGTTTTGGTTGGGGGTTCGACTCGCATTCCCTTAGTTCAGCAATTGGTGCGGAGTTTAATTGATAAAGAACCGAATCAAAATGTGAATCCCGATGAAGTGGTGGCGGTTGGGGCGGCAATTCAAGCGGGTATCCTGAGTAATGAAGTTAAGGATGTGCTTTTGCTGGATGTGACGCCGTTATCGATGGGATTGGAAACCATTGGTGGGGTGATGAAAAAGCTGATCCCCCGGAATACGACTATCCCCGTGCGGCGATCTGATATCTTTTCTACGAGTGAAAATAATCAAACCCTGGTAGAAATTCATGTCCTGCAAGGGGAACGGGAAATGGCAAGTGATAATAAATCCCTGGGACGATTTAAGCTGACCGGAATTCCGCCTGCGCCTCGAGGCATTCCCCAAGTGCAAGTAGCGTTTGATATTGACGCCAATGGGATTTTACAGGTAACCGCCCTGGATAAAACCACCGGGCGAGAGCAAAGTGTGACAATCCAAGGTGCATCGACCTTAAATGAGTCCCAAGTGCAACAGATGATTCGCGACGCCGAGGAAAATGCCCAATTAGATCGTCAACGTCGGGAAAGGGTAGAGAAGCGCAATCGCGCCGAAACCATGGCGACGGATGCGGAACGTCAACTCAAAGAAGTTACGCTGGATTTTGGCACCCAATTTGCCAGTGCGTATCGGCGGCGGATTGAAGCGTTGGTGCTGGAACTACGAGACGCGATCGCGCAAAATGATGACCGGGGGATTGACCGGGCGCAATCGGATTTACAAGATACTATCTATGAACTCAAACGGGAGGTAAGGTTAGCTTACGCCGAAGATGAGGATGATGACTTTTTTGGCTCAATTCGTCGTGTCTTCACTGGAGAAGACGAAGAGGACGCCTATTGGGAACCCAAACGGCGTGAACCCCGTGAATCCCGTGAACCTTATGATTATGGTGTAGGGACAGGTCGATCCAGTCGCCGACGCGATCGCGATCGCGATAGAGATAGAGAGAAAACCTATTCCCGTCGCGATGTCCGTTCCGCCCCCTTAGAAAATGATTGGGATGAAGAAGATGATGATTGGTTCTAAATAGTATAAAGGCGTAGCATGGCACCTCTGGGTGTAGGGGCGGGTTTTACTGATAACATTTCAGAGAAAACCCTTAACTTAACTCGCACCCGCCCCGATTTAATCCGTTTTATTCATCAACGATATCACCGGAGTTGGGCTCTCGCATTTGGGTATAATATTTTGGATAAGTATCATCAGATAGCCCCCCAAATGCGAGAGCCCCTACAAATAACGAATGACGAATGACGAATGACGAATGACGAATGACGAATGACGAATGACGAATGACAAATGACAAATGACAAATTACATAAACAAATGACTGAAAATGCAAAACTTTCGGAATTATTACGAGATTTTAGGAGTTCCCCCCGATGCATCCAGTGATGAGATAAAAAAGGCATTTCGGCGACTCGCCCGTAAATATCACCCGGATGTGAATCCAGGGGATAAAGAGGCTGAGGAACGGTTTAAGGATATTAACGAAGCCAACGAAGTCCTGTCTGATCCCAGTCGGCGATCGCAGTATGATCAGGTTGGCAACTTCTTTAAGAAGAAAGGATTTACCCGTAAGGCGGCGAAAACCAATCCTGTGAAAACCACCTTCTCCCGCAATGGTCGGGGGCGGACTTCTAGCCAAGAAGTGGATTATAGTGAGTTTGGCGATTTTAACAGCTTTGTTGAGCAACTCCTCGGACGCCGTCCTCCTCGTCCCGGTATGGGAACGGAACGAACCGGAAGCCGAGTTGATTCCTCTGATCCGTTTCGCCCAGGAACCCGGAAAACCGCTTATCGAGTTAATCCTAGCGCCCAGCCTAAAGATGTAGAGGCGCGATTAACATTGCCCTTAGAAAAAGCTTATACCGGGGGAATTGAGCGAATTCGCCTCGAAGATGGTCGATCTTTAGAAGTTGAATTACCCGGAAATATGGTCACAAATCAGCGAGTTCGCCTCAAGGGTCAGGGAATCGCTGGTGGGGATTTGTTTTTAATTATTACGGTTTCGCCGCATCCATTTTTTAAGCTGAGAGGGTCAGATATTATTTGCCAGTTACCCGTGACAGCAGCCGAAGCGGTATTAGGAACTCCTGTAGAAGTACCGACTCTGGATGGGCGAGTGAAAATGAATATTCCGGCGGGGGTGCAGTCAGGTCAACGATTACGTCTAGCGAATAAGGGGTATCCGATAGAAGGGGAACGGGGTGATCAGTTAGTCGAGATTCAAATTGTGGTGTCAAAAACGCCAAGTCCCGAAGCGCGAGAACTGTATCAGAAATTGTTAGAAATTGAACGGTTTAATCCTCGGCGGGATTTGCCGATTTGAGGGAAAGGTAGAGGATGAAGGGAGTGCGATCGCGGGATTGCAACACAACGTAAGATACTTAGCGATTAACATCGCAGCTACACAAAAAAGAGCGCTAAAGTCCAGTATATTGGTAGAATCGCCTTTGCGACAGGAGAATGATTTATATCGAGTGGTGGGAATTTTGAAGCATTTGAGGGAGTTGGTGCTGAGTGAAGATTGGCAAGCGCAGCAGGTTGGCTAGAGCGTCAGTCGGTGTAACTAAAATTAGCGCTTATGTAAAGAAATGCCATAGCACGTTTGTTAATTGTAGGGGCGGGTTTAGGGACTAAATCTAACTAAGAAACCGATAACTGAGCAACAAAACCCGCCCTTAAAAGGGGTCTTCCGGACTTAGTGTGCTAAAATATCAGATTTAATGAGCCAGGAATCTTACCAAACAACGACTGTAGTCTACTGATATCTTGCACTTGGCGATTAGAAATCGCGGCTATACAAACCAAACCCACCTCCGTGGGTTTCCAACCTTTTTTGTCAGTCCTTACCTTGCGGACTTTGTTTGTATATGCCCCTCCAAATTCCATTCTGAGGGCATGGTACTTGAAATCAACTTAAACGTTGGCGTAGCCACAATGCCAATAGAGGGAGAGCCAGTCGATAATTTTGCTCGGAGCCATAAATTAAACCTTTGTGTTGTAATCCCGCGATCGCACCTTGGAGACTTCCCCCTCTGGATAGGTAATGTTTGTGAATATAATCGCGACTTTGGGGCTTGTCAGTCGGATCTAACGCCAGAGATTCCAACAGATGCGCTTGATTCGCCGGAAGCAGCATCAGTAATGACTCGAAAACCATGGATAGGTCAGATAATAGATCTTGGATTGCCTGCTGGATGTGGCGATCGCGAATTAACCCGTCAGCCACCCGCACCGACTGGAGGCGTCGCACCAGTGCGGAAGCATCGCCTAAATGCCCCTGTACCGCATTGACAAACAATTCCAAGGCTTGCGATCGCGGATCGAATGTTAGCCCTTCTACATGGAGGACTTCTTGCGCCCAAGCCGCCACCACATCATCGGCTAAGGGAGCAAGCTGCACGATTTCTAAACTATTCCCCGGTTCATCAGGATGAATGCTAATTTCTGCGATCGTTGCTACCAAGACATAACTCACCTGAGTCTGACTCTCGATCTCTTGCTTCAAAAAATTTTCCCACACCCCATGACGATCCCAAGAGCGAATGTGGGGGAAGCTTTCCAAAATTAACACTACCCGTTCACCTATAGATTCGGCTAATTCTTGTAGGAAATCCAGTAATCCCTCAAATGCTTTCCATTGCTGCTCTTGACTTTTTACCCGAATTGGTTTGAGCTGTGCTCTACCTCGTCCGTTATCATGGAGGACAAATAATTCAACCGCCTTGTGTTCAATCCACTCTTGCATGAGAGCGTGAGCCGTTGCACTTAGAAACGTCTGATTGATGCTCTCGCACAGCAATTGCACGAAGCGCTGACCATCAGTAACCCGGATACAGTCAACTTCCAAGATTTTCACGCCAACTTCCCGAGCCGCCCGTCGTACCAGACTCCGACGTCCGCTTCCGGGTACTCCCACAATCAGCAGGTTGCCGTCATGGGCTAAAACCTGGGTGATTCGCTGGAATTGCGCTTGCCGTCCAACCAATTGAAACGGTGTTGATACATCCAAAATGGTCACGGTTTTAGTGTCCTGATCGCTATTCCTCTAATCGTTAAATCAATGGACATTTCTTTCCTTTGTGGACATAAGTATAACCGTCAGCTTTCCAGATTGGCTCGAAATACTTCCAGTTGATGCTTTGCAGTTTCCCTTTTGCTGTAGTCAAGTCAAAGACTCGACCAGCTCTCACT
>NZ_JAVKEW010000215.1:0-18500 GCF_040226375.1 Coleofasciculus sp. G2-EDA-02
GGAACCAGCAAACCCTGTAATAAGTCCCTTCGCCCACCCAGTCCAAGATGTCTTGGCATTACCCAACGCCTAACCAATTAGGCTTAGAGGCTAGTCCGAACTAGGGAAGTATTCCCAAGTCTGTGCCAGAACTAGGCTCAACCCGAGCTATTCACCGCTTACGTTGTCCAAACTGGCTTGGTCAATCTTTGTCCCTTTTAGGGCAAGGTTGGTGAAACTCATGTCCAACCTCCGGTTGACTGTTGGGATTGCTCTGGTATTTCTTCCTTGTCTCCTAGAGCAGGGGAGGCATCTTAATTTCTAGTATAAGTATTTTTGCTTATCGCTTTGATTAAAAATTTGTAAAGTTATAGTAGGGTGGGCAATGCCCACCTTAGCTGTGCGAATTCAATATCGCTCTAATAAAAGCTTGACTTCAGCGTCTAAATCGAAATCCCTCATCGCCTCCCACTCGGCTTGTCGTACTGCTAAATAAACATGAGCCAACTCTTCACCCAAGGCATTAAGGAGTACCGAGTCATTTCTAAGCTGTTCTATCGACTCAGCTAACGTACTGGGCAATCGTTCAATATTAGCCCCTTGGCGTTCAACATCCGTCATCGTACCGGGATCTACAGATACAGGCGTTGCCAGTTCTAAGCCTTGGTGGATACCATCAACTCCCGCTGCAATCGTTGCCCCTAATGCTAAGTAGGGATTCGCTGTAGCATCCACAGTTTTGAATTCAAAATGAGACGGACTCGGGGGTTCAGGATGGGTAGGGACACGCACAGCCGCTTCCCGATTATCTAATCCCCAACACCGGAATGCCCCACTCCAACACTGGGGTAGCAAGCGGCGGTAAGAATTGATAGTGGGTGTTGTCAGTGCCATCAAAGCAGGTAGGTGGTGCAGAATTCCTGCGATAAAGTGACGCGCAATATCCGAAAGTTCGCCATTTCCGTCTGGATGGGGGATGAGATTTTCGCCCTCTCGCCAGAGACTCAGGTGTAGGTGACAACCGCTACCCGCTTGATCAGCAAAGATTTTCGGTAAGAATGAGGCGATACGATAATGTTGGAGTGCGATCGCTTTGACAGTTTCCCGGAAGGCAATCTGTTGATCTGCCGCACTTAGGGCGTTGGTGTAGAGGATGGAGATTTCCTGCTGACCGGAACCGGATTCGGGATAATATTGTTCAACTAGCATTCCCTGCTCAATCAAAGCTGCCGCAATGTGATCAATAATCCCTTGATGCAAATCCATTGCCATCGTCGATGCAAATACCGTTTCATCCGCAGGTACAATGCCCTCAGCGTTTCGCTGCAAGAGATAGAACTCATTCTCAAATGCGGCAATCACCTCTAACCCCTCTTGGTTAGCCTCTGCAACCATGCGTTTGAGAAAATTGCGTGGACAAAGACTCCAAGGCACACCATTTAGGATCATATCGCCCATGACACGGGCATGACCTGGGCAATAGGGTAAAGGGTTCAGCGTACTCCAGTCTGGCACGAGACGGATTTCTCCCACAGGTCCAAACCCACTCCCAGCAACAGGCGCATCATACATAACCGGAATGGCTTGTTGAGCCGCAGAAATACCCACACCATGGATGAGGTATTCTGATAGGGCTTTTCGGTGGACTGCCTTGCCCCGGATAATATTGGCATTGTCGCACCAGAGAATGCGGACAAATTGAATCCTTTGCTGGTCAAGATTTTGTAATTGTTCTTTTTCCATTCATTTTCTGCCTGTGTTTCTCTCCCAGAGTAGATCCACAAATTAACGTTTCTTAATATAATGAGAAGATAACACGGCTGATAAAGGAGCGATCGCGTGCTGACCCTAGACCGCCTTGGAGAACAGACCCTGAACAGAATTGCGACGCTGGCGCTTTCCAGCCAAATCGATGATGCCAAAAAACTCGAGGTGCGAGTCAAAACAGACCCTTCTCTGTTAGCCAAGGGTCAATTAGAATCCCTGGCGATTTACGGTGAGGGGTTAATCATGGAACACGATATCCGTCTACAAGAGATGGTTATCCGCCTAGAAACCATTGCGGTTGCTCCCTTCAAAGCCTTAACGGGTAACATTGAACTGACCCAACCGACTCAGGGAACAGCACGGATTGTGATTGCCCAGGTTGATCTTAACCGTGCCTTCAACTCAGATGTGTTAGGGACTCAGCTTCGCTCACTCAAGGTTCAGGTGGATGGTAAGCCGCAAACTCTCAACGTCAAGCAGGTACATTGTCGCCTCTTAGCCGAAGGTCGAGTTGCTCTTGATGCTGACGTCCGGCTAGCTCAAAGTAATGAAACTCAACGAGTGTCCTTCACCACTACTCCTAGAGTAAGTGATGACGGGCGCAGCGTGGTACTAGAGAAGGTGGAATACGCCCAAGGAAAAGAACTCTCACCAGAATTCACTCAAGCATTAGTAACCAAGGCGGGTAAAATATTACACTTGAGTCACTTTGAGATGCCAGGGATATCGCTACGTATGCATCATTTGCATGTCCAAGAAGGTCAACTCACCCTGCAAGCCGTGGCTCATGTGACGCAGTTTCCATCCCTGTAAATTGGGATAGATGCTCGCCTGACAACGATTTTGCAGTTGTTGACATTAAGGTTTAAATAGCGAACAGCTTAATAACTGCGAAAGGATCAACAAAACCCGCCCTGACTCATATTGTCAGGGCGAGTGTTATTCTAGATGAATATTTTGATCGAGATAACCTGAACCATGTCTCGTGCTACCCCTTATCAACCCTTACTTCTGAGACTGTTGCATGGTATCAATGCTCTGATTGCCATTTTAGCTATCATCACCTCCTACTGGGTTTATGATACCTATGATGGGCGATTCGGACAACTGTCTCTGCCCCAAATTCCAGATATTATTGGCATTCATGGCACATTTGGCAAAACCTTACTCCTAGGGGTAATGCCAGCCTTTGCATTATACAGTTTTCATCTAGGGTCTAGACGCCTCATTCAACCCGATTCGTTTCAAAAGCTTAGACAATTGGGTAAACCTATCGGTTGGTATAGCCTGCATCGGATTATTAATACAGTGATGTTATTAGCCATTACCTTTTCCTTGATGACTGGCAGTATGATCAAAGAAGAATGGTTACCCAATGGGGAATTAAATCATATCTGGTATTATTTACACCTAACCGGATGGGTGATATTAGTTGGATGTTTAGCCATTCACTTATTAGTCAGTGCAAAGGTAGGAGGATTACCATTATGGATATCCATATTTAAGCTAAACTATCGTCCAAACGATTCTCCAAAAAAGTGGATTCAGACAATGCGTTCATTCGGTCGGCGGGAAGATAGATGATATCATATCCGGTTGAATACTTAGGGGTTGCTGCATAAGTGTTGTGCTAAGGATAGGGAACAGGAAACGGGGAAATGATAACTGTTTAGATAAACATGATATGAAACGAAATACGCTACTGATTGTTGTAGAAATTGTGGTCATTGGCGGGATTATATTCGGTTTGATTGCCCCCTTATTATTTCCCTCAGAGGAACCAGAACAGAGCCAAAATATTGTAGAGACAATCTTAAAAGCTGAAGTCTTCACAGTTACAATCACTAGTCGCACAGGCGGGTAGGTTGGCTGGTGTAGTTTGGGGAATGGATACTGACTAAAAGCGAAGCAACTTCTAGTATCCCCCTTTTTAAGGGGCACGGAAGGGAGATCTACCAGGGGATGAGAGGGGGATCTACAAGGGGACGAGAGTAACCCGGATTTAGTATTAAAGGAAGATACCTCTAGATTTGCTCCGGAGGCATCTTTGAGTCCTAGGTATAGTATTACAAGTTGTTAAACAATCATGGTTTTTACGTCTTCTACTCCCCCTACCGTTAACGGTTCTGAGATCCGACGTGAGATTCGCGCCCTGGAATCTCAGCTAGTCGAGTGGCGTCGGCGCTTGCACCAGCACCCGGAATTAGGGTTTACTGAACACCTAACCTCTGCATTTGTTTCCCAAAAGTTACAGGAGTGGGGAATTGAACATCAAACGGGTATTGCCCAAACCGGGATCGTTGCCATAATAAAGAGCGATCGCACAGGTCCGGTGTTAGCGATTCGGGCGGATATGGATGCATTGCCCGTTCAAGAAGAAAATGATGTTCCCTACCGATCGCAACATGATGGAATTATGCACGCTTGCGGTCATGATGGACATACTGCGATCGCATTAGGCACAGCCTTCTATCTTTCCCAACACCGCCAAGACTTTGCCGGAACCGTCAAATTCATTTTTCAACCCGCCGAAGAAGGACCCGGAGGCGCTAAGCCGATGATCGAAGCTGGCGTCTTAAAAAATCCGCAAGTCGATGCTATGATTGGGCTACATTTGTGGAACAATTTACCCCTCGGAACAGTTGGCGTTCGCAGTGGTACCTTAATGGCAGCAAGCGAGCGTTTTCAGTGTAAAATTTTAGGCAAGGGGGGACATGGGGCAATGCCCCATCAAACCCTAGACGCGATCGTTATCGCTACTCAAGTGGTCAACGCCTTGCAAACCATTGTGGCTCGTAATGTTGACCCCATTGATTCAGCCGTGGTTACAGTGGGAATGTTTCAAGCTGGTACAGCGTTTAATGTCATTGCTGACAGCGCCCAAATGAGCGGCACAGTGCGGTATTTTAATCCGCAATTAGGGGGTTATTTCAGCCAGCGCATCGAGCAAGTGATTGCAGGTATTTGTCAGAGTCACGGGGCGCAGTACGAACTAGACTACCAGCCGCTTTATCCGCCTGTAATCAATGACTCACAGATAGCCGAATTGGTGCGATCTGTAGCGGCAGAAATCGTCGAAACACCCACAGGAATTGTACCAGAATGCCAAACCATGGGCGGGGAAGATATGTCATTTTTCCTAGAGGCTGTACCGGGTTGCTATTTCTTTTTGGGTTCAGCGAATCCCAGTAAAGATTTAGCCTATCCCCATCACCACCCCCGGTTTGATTTTGATGAAACTGTGTTAGCAATGGGAGTAGAACTATTTGTTCGCTGCGTCGAAAAGTTTTGCCAGTAATTCTCGGCATTCGGGAAACCTGACAATCTAGGGTGTGCCTGCCATATCAATCAAACGCGAAACCAGGGTAAGGTAACGAATTCAAGGCTTTTACGGCTTTTCCTCTGATCCTTTCCCTCGCGTGGATTCCCTGGGATGGGTGTATCTGTCCCCAACGAGTCCCACCATTGGCAAATCAAACCCTAGAAAATTATAGAGGAATTACCTCCCTCAGGAGAAGCCTATGTCAGCCCCCATCTACCTGAAAATACTCTCAACCCTAACTTTATGCCTAACCACCCTCGGGTTCATGTCATCGGGGTTAACCCAACCCATTGTTTCCGATGACAGTACCAATACAATTGTGACTCCAGATGGCAACCGTTTCGATATTCAGGGGGGGAAATTGTCAGGAGATGGCGCGAATCTCTTCCACAGTTTTAGTGAGTTTGGCTTAGACTCTGGACAAATTGCCAATTTTTTATCCAACCCATCCCTACAGAATATTCTCTCACGGATTACTGGCGGTGATCTATCAATTATTAATGGGTTAATCCAAATCAGTGGCGGCACATCTAATCTGTTTTTGATGAATCCGGCGGGTATTATCTTTGGCAATGATGCTCAATTAAACGTCCCCGCCGCGTTTACTGCTACAACGGCGACAGGTATTAGTTTTGGCGATAATTTATTTAATGCTACAGGGATTAATGATTACAAGTCTCTGGTGGGAGAACCCAATGGCTTTGTCTTTAACACACCTGAACCGGGTTCTATTGTAAACACAGGCATCCTAAAAGTCGATTCTGGGCAGAAGCTGAGTTTAATTGGCGGTACGGTTGTGAGTACGGGTGAATTAGTCGCCCCAGAGGGTCAAATTACTGTAGCCACGGTTCCTGGTAATCAATGGGTTCGGATTAGCCAAGCGGGACATTTGTTGAGTTTAGACGTTCCCATCGCTGCGACTGAAGTTCCGTTTACTCCCCTTTCTCTTCCGCAACTGCTAACGGGAGGAACCGTTAGTAATGCTACGGGTTTGTCGGTGAATGATCAGGGTGAAGTTGCCCTAACAGGTTCAGGTATTTCAATTAATAATGGTGATGTGGTTGCCAATACGGTAACTGGAGGAACGGCGTTACTTTCAGCAGAGAATAATCTCAGCTTGGTGGAGAGTCAGTTAACCACAACAGGTGATTTACAACTATTAGCGCAGGATACAGTACAGGTGCGGGATAGTGTGGCGAATCCATTTAGGGTAGAAGCGGGGGGGGATCTTACTATTCAGGGTGAACAAAGTATTGATATTCTGACGCTGAATCACCCGGGAACACCTTTTCAAAGTGGTGGTAATTTGACTTTAGTCAGTAATGGTTCCATCTCGGTAGATGCCCATTTGAAGAGTGGCGGTGATTTCTCAATTCTGAACCTATTAGGAGAACCCGCTAACTTTGTTAGTTTTTATGATCCAATTATTACCTCTGGGGGAAATTATAACGTTGGAGCTTACAGTGGACCTGCACTTAAGGTTGAGGCGACAGGTGACATTCGGGGAAGAAATATTACGATTACAGAACCTGATCAATCGGGGATGATTCCTACTACTGATCCAGATTTTGTGCTTCTAACCACAACGCCATCCCTAATTCTGCGCTCAGATACAGGTAATATTCAAGTCGCTAGAATTAGAACAAATTCTACCAATGTTGACTTTGATGCGGGTTCGGTGATTTTTGAAGCGGTGGGTGATATTAGATTTACCGGAATTGATACGGCTTGGCGAGGAACAACAGGTTCGGGTCAAGGTGGTGATATTTATATTAAAACGACGAATGGAAACATTATCGGTATTACACCGGGCGTCTTGAGAAATATCGTATCGGATAGTATAAACGGGAATTCTGGAAATATTACCCTTGAAGCGCCTAATGGAAGTATTGACGTAGCCAATATTCTAGCTAAAAGCAGAAGCAATGGAGATGGTGGTAATATTCAAGTGATTGCTGGCGGGGATGTTATTAGTGGGAATATCCAGTCAAGTGGTGATAATGGTGGAAATATTGTAATTAGAAGCGGTGGACAAATTGATACCACTACCCGCATCGATAATGAAGGTGTTAATGAAGGAACAATACAATCCTGTAGTCAGGATGATGGTTGTTCTGGTACTGGCGGAAATATCACTCTTGAAGCCGAAATAATTTTGGCAAGAGGGATAGAGTCTAATGGTTCTATCGGGGGTAAAATTAGCCTGACAAGCAATGAGATCCAGCTTTTGCCAGCGTCGATTAAACCAGAACTTCCCTATATCAGAGGCACAGGAGTCTTAGATATTCAAGCATTTACAGGGGAAGAAATAACCGTAAACACGGGAGGGAATGACCTCACTCTCGATAATCCTCTCCAGCTTGGGGGCAATGTCAGTTTCAATACGAGTGGTGGTAATGTTACCTTGAATGGAACAGTTGATGGAGAGTATGATTTAAGTTTAAATACGGATACGGGTACAGCAATATTTAATGGTATTGTGGGTAGTCTCAATTCATTAAATGTTATCAGCACTGATGCTAATGGAAAAACGATCATTAATCGTGATATAACTGCCAATCAGCTAGAATTTAATAATAGTGTAGAAGTGCTGTCAAATTCAACATTAACCTTGACACTGGGCGAGGTGCAGCTATCTTCGAGAATCGATTTCAGGTCAAACCTTGAGTTAAAAGCTGACCTCGTTATCAGCACGAATGAAAATAGTCAAATCAACTTCAATAACACCGTTGATGGAACTCATGATTTGACTATATTAAACCCTGGAGTAACGAGCTTTTTTGGTGAAGTTGGCAGTATCAATCGTTTAAACACCATCAGTACAGATGAAGCGGGAACCACCCAAATTAATAAAAATATTACGGCTAATCAACTTGACATCCAAGATTCAGTAGAGGTGCTGTTCGATTTATCGTTAACGGCAGATAAAATTGAGTTTGGTTCAACGATTACGGGGACAAATCGTAATCTGATTCTTCAATCGTCAAATACGGCTGATATATTTAGCCTAGCAGGAACAGAGAATTCCCAAGATGAAACGGGATTCCAGGATGGTTTTAAAAGTCTGACAATCCGCAATCTGAATAGTGATGGGCAAATTGATTTAAGCAATCTTACTTTCAGTGATCCGGTAACGATTGAATTGCCTGATGGAGTGATAGTGATTAAGGGCAATGTTAGTGGCACAGATGATGCTTCAATTACACTCAATAGCACAAGTATTAACCTAAATGCTAATATCACTACTGAAGGCGGTGGTATAGCTTTTAATGCAGACAAGGTTGAACTGAGTAATGACGTTACTCTCAACAGTGGTAGTAACCCGATTGGCTTTCAGGGTACAGTTGATGGTAATCATGATTTGACAATATTAAGCTCGGGTACAATCACATTTGGCGGCGCGGTTGGTAGTGCTACCCCACTCGATACTCTCACCACAGATGCTGGCGGAATAACTCAATTCCAGGGAAACGTTACGGCAAATCGGTTGAATTTGCAAGATCTGGTAGATGTGCTATCCAATTTATCCCTAACCGCTGCAGCCATTGACTTGAGTTCAATTGAGACAAGCACAAATAAAACCTTAACTCTTCAACCTCTAAATCCTAACCAAGACTTTAGTTTAAATGGTGGGATATTTAAAGACGGTTTTCCGACTATAACCATTGGTCGAGAATCAGGGGGTGGTACAATTACACTGGATGAGAATTTTACGTTCAGTGATCCCGTTACGATTCAGTCGCCTAGGGGAGACATTGTTGTCAATGGTATAGTGATGGGTGAAAATAATGCCGCGATTACCCTCAATGCTGCTACGACAAGGCTTAATTCTAAGATTACAACCGCAGGCGGTAATCTTACATTCTTAGGAGACAGGGTTAATTTAGGGGCTGATGTTGACCTGAATGCGGCAGGTGGTACGATCAGATTTGATGGTATCGTGGATGGCGATCGCACGTTACGCATCTTTAGTACCGGAACTACTATATTCTCAGGTGCTGTGGGTAGTGTGACGCCGTTAAACAGTCTCATCACTGACGCTGGAGGAATTACCCAATTTGGCACAAATGTTACCGCGACTCGTTTAAATATCCAAGATTCCCTGGCTGTCTTATCGGATTTATCCCTAACCGGATCAGAGATTACCTTGGGTGCAATGGTAACGGGATCGAATACTAATCTGGTTTTGCAACCGTTAAATCCCACTCAAGACTTTACCCTCACCGCAGGCGTGTTTGAAGAAGGATTCCAGAGTCTGAGGATTGGTAGAGAGAATGGTAGTGGCGCGATCGCACTCAATGGAAATCTCACGTTTAGTGACCCAGTGACTATCATATCACCCATAGGTTCAGGTTCGATCACCGCTACAGGTATAATTACTGGATTCGATAATGCAACGATTAGCCTACAGGCAAATCAAGAGATTGACGTAAACGATATTACTGCCAATTCCGGAATTTCTCTCACCAGTAATCAAGGGGCTGTCACGACTGGAAATCTGAATACATCAGGAGTGAATCAAGGCGGAGATATTACAGTAAAAGCCAAAACCGAGATTCAAACCGGTGCAATCAATTCCAGTGCAACTCAGGGCAATGCTGGAGATGTCACCTTAGATCCAGAAGGCGATATCGAAGTTGATTCGATTAATGCTCAAGGTGGAACAAACGGCAGGGGTGGTAGTGTAGATATTACCACAGAACAATTTTTCCGAGCAACTGGTACATTTGGCGATCGCACAGGTACAACAACCAGTATCTCCACCGCAGGCGGGAATGGAGGTGGATCAGTGACAATTCGCCATCAGGGAGGGCGAATTATCCCCTTCACCGTCGGGGAAGACTACAACGATATCAATGGTACCAGAGGCGCGATCGCGACAGGAAACGATAATCAAATTATCCAGGGTTCCTATCCCAATCCCTATACCCAGGGAATCGCACCAAGTCAGATTCAACTGATTACACCGGAAACCCTAAACCCAATCCCGCCTGAATTTTCCCCCTCACAAAGACTGCTTCCCCAAGAAGAGTCGCCTTCAAAACTTCCAGTTGAAACCAGCTTACCATCTGTAAGTATTGACACCCTATTTGGCACAATTGATTCGGCTTATACGCAAGAATTTGAATCCTATCTTGACAAATCAGGTACTCAAATTCTCACCCTAAGTGAGGCGCGTCAACTATTGCAAGATATTAACCAAGCAACAGGGGTCAAACCAGCATTAATTTATGTAATGTTTGTTCCCAGTAGCATCTCTTCCTCATCCGCTACCCCCCAGGATAATGATCAGCTAGATCTCGTCTTAGTGACAGCCCAAGGAGAGCCCATTCAGAAATCCATACCTATCACCCGCGCTGAAGTTTTACAAGTGGCGCAACAGTTTCAACAAACTGTAACCAATGTTCGAGATGCGAAGGGTTACTTAACCCCAGCGAAACAACTCTACGAATGGTTGATTACGCCATTGGAAGCTGACTTAAAAGCCCAAGGCATTGAAAACCTGGTGTTTGTTATGGATAAAGGTTTACGTTCTATTCCCGTAGCTGCCCTACACAACGAACAGCGATTTTTAATCGAGAATTATAGTGTAGGAATTATGCCCAGTTTAAGCCTCACCGATACCCGCTTCCAAAGTGTGAAAGATACCCAAGTATTGGCGATGGGGGCAGCAAAATTTAGCGATCAAAAGCCTTTACCCGCCGTTCCTGTGGAACTAGAAGTAATCACCCAGAAACTATGGCAAGGTGAATTTTTCCTGGATGAAGGCTTTACTCTAGATAATCTTAAAGCCCAACGAAAAAAACAACCCTTTGGCATTGTTCACCTCGCCACCCATGCCGATTTTCGTCCCGGTGCGATCTCTAATTCTTATATTCAGTTATGGAATAGTAAGCTACGCCTTGATCAATTACCAGAATTGGGGTGGAATAATCCCGCTGTAGAATTACTTGTACTCAGCGCCTGTCGAACTGCATTAGGGGATGAAAATGCTGAGTTAGGCTTTGCTGGATTAGCAGTGCAAGCGGGAGTAAAATCAACCTTAGCTAGTTTGTGGTACGTCAGTGATGAAGGCACATTAGCGCTAATGACCCAATTTTATAATCACTTAAAAACCGCTCCAATTAAAGCAGAAGCCTTACGACAGGTGCAAATCGACATGCTTAAGGGGCAAGTTCAACTGATAAATGGTCAACTGATTACGTCTGCGGGAACGATTTTATTACCCTCTGAACTGCCACAATCACAAGATTTTACCCATCCTTATTATTGGGCATCTTTCACTATGGTGGGGAATCCGTGGTAAAAATAAGTCACTTTTTATCAATGGATAATTAATAATTGATAATTAATAATTGATAATTGATAATTGATTAATTGGGTCTAATACCTCTTCGTTTACGAAGAAATTAAAAAAGATTTTCATTAATTTCAATCCTCTTCTTTTAAGGAGAGGTCATTATCCATTGTTCATTATCCATTGTCAATTTGTGAACCAGTACAAGGTGAGTGTGAATTGTGTAGGGGCGGGTTTCACCACTATCTCTTCGGTTGCAACCCGATGTTACTAAACCCGCCCCTACTATCTCTTCGGTTGCAACTCAGGTTTTAGACTTCAGCGATATTTAACCTAATCTAATGGTAAAAACAAGCATCAATTCTCAACTCTTCTCCCGAATCCACCACGATCGCACGAGGCGAATTTCATCATAACTATAATCCTCTCCCAACTGTTCCCGCAAGCTTCTCAGGGAGTTAGTGCCAACCTTCTGAATCGCTTGCAAGATTGGCTTTTGCCGTTCGACTGGCACCAATCGGTTTAAATCCACGGGTTGATTCTTTTCAATTAGCTCACTCAAATGAGTAAGAATAGTGCTAGGAATATAACCCCGTCTTTCAGCAATTTCCTCTATACTCAATCCTTGCTGATACAGTTGTAAGGTCGTCATTTGACTATTTGAAGGCAGAGGTACAGGTAACTTTTGCTCCTGGCAAAATTCTCTAACTTCCGAAACAAACCGCTCTCCATACTGAGTCAACTTATGAGCCGTTATACCTGATATTTGAGCAAACTCCTCCAGGGTTTTGGGTTTGACTTGTGCCATTAACTTCAGGCTAGAATCAGCGAAAATAACATAAGGCGGAATCGATTGAGTATCAGCGATTTGTTTGCGTAGCTTTCGCAATCTCTCAAACAGCAGTTCAATTTCTGCCGTTCTTGGATTAATATCCGATAAAGCCTTTGCCACTGGGGTTTGGGTAATTGCAATATTCACAGAACGTTGCTTGCGAAGAACTTCCCAACTCAGTTTATTTAGCTTCAGTACCCGATATCCATCCGTTGTTTCATCCATTAACCCCTGATGCAGGAGCGATCGCGCCAGCATTTTCCAAGCGTCAATGCTTTTATCCTTACCGATTCCATAAGTCGAGAGGAGGTGATGTCCATTCTGTTCCACCTTCTTTTTCTGTGAACCCCGCAGCACATCAATAATGTGATTCATGCCAAACCGTTCTCGACAACGCGCCACACAGGACAAAAACTTTTGCGCTTCAATCGTCCAATCTTCAATCGGTTTAGGATGGCAACAGTTATCGCAGTTATCGCAATTTCCCTTAAACCGTTCACCAAAATATCTGAGTAAAATGGTGCGGCGACAATCCGTTCCTTCGGCGTAGTCTCGTATTTGCTGTAACTGTTGACGGGCAACACGCTGTTCTGTTGGATCAGGTTTTTGATCAATAAAATAATCGAGTCGGGGAATATCACCTGGACTATAAAAAAGCGTACAATAAGCAGGTTCTCCATCTCGTCCGGCTCGTCCTGATTCTTGATAATAACCTTCTAAATTTCGGGGTAAATCGTAGTGAATCACAAAGCGGACATCCGGTTTGTTGATTCCCATGCCAAAGGCAATGGTTGCCACCATCACTTGTACGTCATCTCGAATAAAACGATTTTGATTTGTTGAGCGGTCAGTATCACTCATCCCTGCATGGTACGGTAAGGCAGAAACGCCATCTTTTTGCAGTCGAAAAGCCACTTCTTCAACGCTGCGACGACTGAGACAATAGATAATCCCTGAGCCTTTATAGGATTGAACTTTTTTGAAGAGTTGATTATAGCTTTGGCGCTGTTTGGGTTGAATTTCGTAGTAGAGGTTAGGGCGGTTAAAACTAGCAATATGGATACTGGCTTGCTTGAGATTGAGTTGTTGGACAATATCCTGCTGCACCCGCTTTGTGGCTGTAGCGGTAAGGGCTAGCATCGGGATATCGGGATACCGTTGGCGTAACTGTTGAATCTGCCGATATTCGGGGCGGAAATCATGTCCCCACGCCGAGACACAGTGCGCTTCATCAACAGCAAAGGCAGAAATTCCCACCTGCGATCGCACTTGCTCTAAAAAGGGTGCAAATCGCTCTCCCAGCAGGCGTTCTGGGGCGACGTAGAGCAGTTTAATCTTGCCCTTGAGGATCGCCAGTTCCCGCGATCGCACCGCGTCCCAACTCAGGGTACTATTGAGAAACGTTGCCCCAATGCCGTTATCCACTAAGGCATCCACTTGGTCTTGCATCAGTGCAATCAACGGCGATACCACCACCGTTAACCCCGGTTTGAGTAAGGCGGGTAATTGGAAGCACAGTGACTTACCGCCCCCTGTAGGCATAATAATCAGCAAGTCACGATTCTGAAGTGCTTCTTCAACGATTTGCTGCTGTCCTGGGCGGAAGGTATCATATCCAAAAAACTGCTTGAGGGCGTCCTCCAAGGATTGCAACTGATACATGATGGATGCTGTGGGCGCTTATGACCCAATCATTGTAACAACCTCAGGTGGACAGTGAGAAACACTGATTGATAGCGCATTCCATGCACTCATCGTGCTTAGAGTCAACTCTCAACTTGAGCAAACCGGAGAAATTTAACCAAAAATGTATCCAATAATACCAAACTTGGGGATGATTTTTTCTGATTCCCCCACCCTTCTGTACCTTTACCCCCATAATAAGAATTAGAGACTTTATGAAGTAACGTAACAATGCCTAAAGCCATCTGGAACGACAAGGTTATCGCTGAGAGCGACAACTGTCAAATTGTAGAAGGAAACTATTATTTCCCCCCAGACTCGATTAATCAGCAGTATTTCAAGGAAAGCAGCACCCATACAAGCTGTCCTTGGAAGGGTCAAGCCAGTTACTATACCATCGAAATTGATGGGCAACAGAATAAGGATGCAGCGTGGTACTATCCCCAAGCAAAAGACAAAGCGAAAAATATTGAGGGCTATGTCGCCTTTTGGAGAGGGGTGAAAGTCGAAGCGTAGCTAGTATTAGTTCCTGTAAAAAACATAACTAAGGACATAGCAACCGCCATAGTGGTTAGGACACATCATTTTGTAGAGACGTTCCGGCGGAACGTCTCTACAACAGTTCGCTCAATCTGTCAAGGTTTAATTCTAATTCAGATTGACGTTCAACGGAGAGGGGGGGATTCGAACCCCCGATGGTTGTGACACCATAACAGATTTCGAGTCTGCCGCATTCAACCGCTCTGCCACCTCTCCAGGTCTTTGTTCTTATGATAGTAGCACTCATTGTTACTGAGTAGCATCTCAAAAGCGTCTCAATGGTTCACAAAAGCGCTGCATCAGTACGGTTAGCCTCCAAGGTAGTTTCAAAGCCCTGTTCAGGTGTCCACTGAATCGCCCCATCACGACCTGTCCAGTACAATTCAACCTGGGCATTTTGCAGCACTTTGGCGGCTTGGGGTTCAATGATTTCAGCCAACGCGATCGCAACGTCGGGTTTGAGTCCCTCTACCAATCGGGGGGTGAGAGGTTCCCCTGACCACAATAGCACTTGAATTTGAGGGAGATTACCCGTTTGGGCGAATTGGTTTTGCTCATCTGGCGCCATATCTGCCAAGAGTAACCAGACTTGATCCTTAATTTGAAGCTGTACGACTGGCGGTTGAGCCTTAATTAATTCTAGAGTCGTTTTTTCTCCAGAACCTGTAGAACCAACGGCTAAACGTTGTTCAGTTGAAACGACTTCGTAAATTCCATTTTGGGATTGAACCGCTTGTGCGATCGCCTGAGTATCATTGGGTAAAGGTTCTGAATGGGCTAAATCATAGAACCGCTTAACGGGCAAACTTTCCAATATCGACACCCAACCACTCCGGAGAAGAGGTTGTGAATCAACAGCCACCGCCCAATCTACTTGATTAATCCCCTGCTTTTGCAAAAAAGGCAAGATGGTAAAATTAGCGGTATCGGTTTCCCCGCTATTGATCAGCGTCACTTGACCGTGATCCTGAATCACCACAACTTGTTCTTGATCAGCGGCTAATACTGTAACTTGAAACTGTTCTAGCTGTGTTTGCCAAATGGGTAAGACAACGATGGTTAACGCGATCATACCCGCTAGTAGTCCTCGTAACTGCACGCGAGAACTGATACAAGTGATGCCAATTAACCCATAAAGCAGCAGCAACTGCGCCAGAGAAATCGTGCCTAGGGCGACTGAACTACCGGGTAAAGCATTAAAAAATCGCACCAATTCCAGCAAGCCCTGAAGAGGATAGTACAACAATCCCGCGATCGCGCTACCTGCTAGGGGTGAGATTAATGCAACTAAGGCACTCAGGAAACCCCCAAGGCTAATTAAACTAATTAATGGTGTGGCGATGATATTGACAACTACACTGTAAGAGGCAATCATGCCAAAGACGTACAGTTGTAAGGGTAATGTCCACAACAGTGCCGCTAAGGGAACAGCGAACAAAGCGGCAATGACTGAAGGTAGCCAGTCGAGGTGTTTGACTAGGGGGGGTACAGTTACCAGTAATCCCAGGGTTGCCAAAAAGCTTAACTGAAATCCTAAATCCCAGATCCACAAAGGATTGATAATCAACAAAATCGTCGCGGCGAGTAATAGAGAACCCAAGGGTTTAACTTGCCGATGAGTCAGCAGCGCCACTAATGCACCTAATCCCATAATGGCAGCTCGCAGAACTGACGGTTGCAAACCCGTTAAGCCGACATAAATCAGTAACGCCGTTAGTCCAATCCCAAATTGCGCTTTTGTTCCCCAAGGTTTTGTTAACGCTAATACTGAACCCAAAATTAATGACACATGGAACCCAGACGCCGCCAAGATATGAGCGAATCCTGTGCTAATAAAGAGGTCGCGAATATCATAGGGTAAATCGACGGCTTTGCGTCCCAATACAATCGAACTTAATAGGGGACCGGTTGGACTTCCTAACTGACGCACTTGGGCTTGGATAATACGTTCTCGTAAAATCCACCATCCCCAAGTCGGTTGTTGATTTTCATCGGGAAAACTGACTTGTCGCCCGCTTAAACCAGCAAATGCCCCTTCTTTTGCCAAATAGGTGGCAAAATCAAAACCGCCAGGATTTGCTGCTGGTTTGGGTTTGTATAAAACGCCTGTGACGGAAATGGTTTGACCGGGAAAAAGACCCGTCGATTGTAATAGAGGCACGGTTACATATAATTTACCTGTGACACCTCGCGTCGTCGCGCCTCGATTTTCGTTGCTTTCTAGTTCATTAAGCTGGGTGGCTTCTAGCCAAAATTGTCCCTTAAGGGATCTCGTCAGTCGAGGAACTGTTTCGACTTTGCCTTGAATGGTGACGACTTGCCCTTGCATCGTACCTTGAAAAGAAGAAACAAGTTTACTTATGTCATTCAGTTCAGGTTGAGGCAATCGCAGTTGGACATAGACAAGGGCAACAACGGCAATGAAGCTAGCGGTCAACCATAATCTGGCTCTAGGTCCGGTGCGCCAAATCCGAGGGAGTGCGATCGCACAAATTATGCCTATCCCGATTACACTCGCTATTAGGAGGCTGTACTCTTGCCAGGAAACATTACGAGTAGGCAAGCCGACAATGGCTGTAGACAATAAGCCAAGAATATAAGCCAAACTGAGTAGCGAACCACGGGCAAGATTCATCGGATAGCTAGACTGGGTTTCCAAACCAAAACGGTATGAAAGAAAGAATAAGCACGACGAAGGTGTTCAATTCGCCAACCCTAAACCGATAGCTTTTGAGAGGTGGGTGATGGCTTGAGCGGAAATCCTAATCCTTCTCGTTGCTGTAGATAAAGTTGTGCCACTCGCCTTGCCAAGTTACGAATTCTGCCAATATAGCGTGTCCGTTCCGTTACTGAAATCACACCTCTGGCATCCAGTAAATTGAATGTATGAGAACATTTAAGAACATAGTCAAGACTGGGTAGTACAAGACTTCTGTCAATGAGTTGCTTGGCTTCTTGCTCGTATAAGCCAAACAGCGTCAATAGTAAGTCGGGGTTAGATGCCTCGAAATTATAGGTACATTGTTCAATTTCACCTTGGAGGTGAACATCGCCGTAGTTAAGTTGGTCATTCCACTGGATTTTGGTCATCGCATCTACCTCTTGCAGATACATGGCGATTCGTTCTAACCCATAGGTAATTTCAATGGAAACCGGGCGACAGTCTACGCCACCGCACTGCTGAAAGTAGGTAAATTGGGTGATTTCCATACCGTCTAGCCAAACTTCCCAACCGGTTCCCCACGCTCCGACTGTGGCATCTTCCCAGTTATCCTCGACAAAGCGAATATCATGATCTTCGGGATGAATGCCTAAAGCCCGGAGGGAATCTAGATAAATTTCTTGAACCGTGTTGGGTGAGGGTTTAAGCAGGACTTGATACTGGTAGTAGTGTTGGAAGCGATTGGGATTTTCCCCGTAGCGCCCATCGGTTGGTCGTCGGCAAGGTTCCACGTAAGCCACTGACCAAGGCTCGTCGCCGATGGATCTGAGAAAGGTGTGTGGGTTTTTGGTTCCCGCACCTTTTTCGATGTCGTAGGGTTGAGCAATCAGGCACCCGCGATCGCTCCAGAACTGATGTAACGTCGTAATTACCGACTGAAAATTCACGCGACCTCCATATTCTGGTTAAAATCTATCATTTTGCTGAGGCTAGGCAGGTGATGGGCTACTCGAATGTAACAGACTCCCGAGTGCGATCGCCTGCCATAAAGAATAAACTACCCAGACCTGCTATCGCGCTCGGTCTGGGTTTTCAGTAGCCCTGAAGTAATCAAACAAGCTTTGCTGAACATATTCAACAGTTCGGCTTAGCTTGCACGACAACTCCGTGCCTCCAGGCTGGTTTATAGACAGCCCCACAAGTGCAATATTATTGGCTCCATTAAAGTCGGCATCCCCATGCCAACCACAATGCCCACACTTGAAAGTCTTGCCACTACGGTAAGACTTTCACTCTAACTTGTCTGTGTAGTATATAGGCATTGATAGAGTTGTATAACTTATCGGTTATATATCCGTGCGCCTTTCAACTTTTTTAGTTTTGGCACAAATTAACGTAATACCAAGGGTTTCAGATG
>NZ_JAVKEW010000216.1:0-4486 GCF_040226375.1 Coleofasciculus sp. G2-EDA-02
TTAAAAGCTTTGTTACGGGGTCTCAAGCCCTAAGATTTTTAGCTTGGTTTTCGCTTGCGTTCATTATAACACAACAAAACCTGGACAAAATATCCAACAATGTCCAAAAGTGTCCAGCTTTTTAGTTACAGTTACTTCCCCTATCGTGTTGAGTGTTGAATGTTTCCGACTTTGCCAGTAATACCAAATCTGGGGAACGCTACCCCCGTTATAATCAAGTCCGCGCAGGCGGACTTTGTTTGTGTAGCAGCGATTTCAATCGCCATGACTATCGCCATGACTCCCCTGTTGCCTGTTGCCTGTTGCCTGTTTTCTCATTATGAATCAAATTCACTACCTGTATTTATACCTTCTTTCTCCTTTACATACAGGAGGCACCACCCAAGAGGGAAACTTGGTGGGAATTGCCCGTGAATCTCATACCAATTTACCCTATATTCCCTCCTCCACGATTCGTGGGCGGCTGCGGGCGAGTGTTAATGATGAGGCGCTACGGGTGCAGTTATTTGGTCCGGAATTAACGGATATTAAAAGTCCCACCGCTAGTGAGACGAGTCCGAATTTGAGTCCGGAATCGTCTCAATTGGAACAGGGAGATATTTGGTTGGGCGATGCTTCATTATTATGGTTACCGGTGTCTTCGTTGAGTCATGGCGTGGTGTGGATTAGTTCTCCAATGTTACTACGTCGCTGGGCAAGGTTTGTGGCAGATTTATCGACTATTCCAAACCCCTACAGCACGAATTTGGTATCGGAAACCACAGAGAATCCCCGACCGATTTATTTGAAGGATGCGATAATTAAGGATAGTTTACAGCCGTGGTCGAATTGGCAAGCGTTTGTTCCCCAGGCTGGGAATCAGAGTGAAATTCAGCGAGTGTTATTGTTACCTGACCAGCATTGCAGTACGTTAATTCAAATGAGTTTATGGCGGCAAGTCAAGATTAAGTTAGATGCCCATAAATCCGTTGAGGGAGGGTTTCGCTATGAGGAGGCGATTCCACCGGATACGTTAATGTATGTGCCGTGGGGGGTAACGTCTCAAGTTAATAGTAAGGCGACAACGAAACGGGGACAAGAGTTGGCGAATCGCCGACAAGGTTTAGCCGAGGGGTATGGGATGTCGTCTACGGAGAATGGGGTGGATTTAGCTAGGGGTTTGTTTGAATTGTTGCTTGATGAGGAGGAACGGAATATTCTCCAAATTGGGGGACAGGAAAGTTTGGGACGGGGGTTTGTGCAGCAGTTTCGTTAGGGAATAGAGAGGGGGAGACGCGGAGACGCGGAGACGCGGAGATGGGGAATAGGGAACAGTAAGGAATGTCCTAACTTACCAAGGTAGCTGCTATACAAATGACAAAGGACAAATGACCAATGACCAATGACAACCGACGCTCAAGCAAAATGGCTGAAAGGCTGATTATTTCGTTCTGAGCGTCGGTCGCTTGTCCTGTAAGGGTTTCAGCGATTTTTTCTGCCGGATTTGTCGGATTTTTTCGGTCAAAATTGGTGAGCGTCGGAAACTGCCTCTAGACCTCAAACAGGGCAAGGGTTTAAGATGAGGCTGTCCCCACTCGCTGGGGAAACTATTGGAATGGAAACGGTTGCAGGATTCATGTCAATCCACACATTTTCATAAAGGTGGTCCCCACTCGCTGGGGAAACTATTGGAATGGAAACTCATAAGCTTTGAATTGGAGGTCTTTTGAAGTGGCAAGTCCCCACTCGCTGGGGAAACTATTGGAATGGAAACCAAGATGAGTAATATTAGCCACACAAGCAGCTAAAGCGTCCCCACTCGCTGGGGAAACTATTGGAATGGAAACTTGCAGGCTTCGTTCCGCAAAATCAAAAGGTTGTTAAGGTCCACACTCGCTGGGGAAACTATTGGAATGGAAACAAGAAAAAACTGGCATACATAATAAATCGTGAGATTTTGTCCCCACTCGCTGGGGAAACTATTGGAATGGAAACGAAACAGCCACACCTACGACTCCAAAGGTAATAAGAGGTCCCCACTCGCTGGGGAAACTATTGGAATGGAAACCCCCACCAACACTCAGGCTAGTGGGGGATTTTGGGGGACTTCCAGAAAATAAAGATATCGTGTCCGGTTGTAATGAAATTGTTTGTAGTAGGCACTTTAGTGCCTTAAAATGGCTTATTTACAAGCACTAAAGTGCTGACTACGAACAGGTTCATATAAAAATACTGAATCTTAGAGTTCCCTATTTCCTATACAAGGCGAAACGACTCTTGAGATTCACGCTGCAAGCGTCTCAAATACTCCCTACGGGGGTCATGAGTGCTACCAAATACCGTTACCACTTGGTAACGTTCAAAATCAGCAATCCAAATCGGAGAGGGAATCGTATCACCATCATTCCCCGAACCGCCACATAAATTCCTCGCCGCGTCAGAATTGCGACCATTTAACTGATGGAAATACTCGTGCAATATCTCCAAAGCATAGGGCTTTCTCTTACCATTTGTGCCAGAAACCCCCCAAATCTGACAATCAGCATCCACAGCTTCCGCCCATTGATCAGCACTCACTTGAGTCACAGATAGGATTGATCGCCTGTCTATAGGTTCAGCCGTCAGTTCCGCCAACGCCTGGTCGAATTGGTGCAGTCGGTGTTGAAAAGCCGATTGAAATAGGGATAAAGTGGCAGGGAGTAAGCAAAACCCATCTTCACCCGGTAAAATTAGGCAAGACCCGCGTATCCTGGGATTACTGTTGCGTTCGTAATAGGGACGTCTCGCGCCTTGACCCACGCCTCCTAAACGAAAGGCTAACCAACACAAATTCTCCATCAATTTCGCGATCGCGCAGTGATGGTTTAGGGGGGCGGCTGGGGAATATGCCATCCGGAAAATCCCCACCTGTTCGTGATCCTTTTCCCGTTCTTCCGGTGTCTCCACGGCGTCAACTTTCACCCAACCATAGTTTTTCGGGTCAATCGCCCCCCATAACCTCGCCTCCCAGGTTTTTACCCTCTCCACAGGCAAAACCCCTAAACTGAAAGCGCGGAACCAATAGCGCACCATGGACTTAAAAGCGATGGGTCGAAATTCAGCTTCGGAGTAGTCGTTGAGTTTTAACTGTCCCTGACGGTTTCGTTCCCAGTCCCCGGTTTCACGGTTTCGTTTATAGGGTTGAAAAGGATTCCCCAATCGTTTGATACCATGAATCCCCTGACCCTCTACAATAAACCTAATCCGCAAGAATTCCTGGGGTAAAGACAATTGGTCAACCGCCTGATTGGATTTCACCAAACGACCATAACCACTATTCACCTGAGAACCAATACCAGCGCTTAACCCCGCCATCAACCACTTCGCCACCTGTTTACAAATCTTCGCCCCCTGTTCACCCTGAACTCTGGGTAAAATCCCAATCAGAAACGTTGGTTGTTTAAGGGAGAAAAACAGATTGGGATTCGGATTATACTCCAGGGTATCCCCATCCCACGACCAAAGCGAATTCGCCATATCCAGCGCCAATCCCCCAGAGGGAGTGTCCGGTTGAGGTATAGGATAAGCATCTAAAAAAATCACCTTAGCCATCCGATCCTGCGGCTGTTGTGCATCCAAAGCGCCAAAGTAAGCCATTACTCTGTGGTCAGCCTCTCGCATCGCTGCTGTCTCAGCGGCGTCTGGCGTCCTATCGGATCGTAGCTGAAATTTTTGGCGCGATCGCGATTTAATCCCTTGCCATGCAGCATGTCGGGCGACTCCCCGTAGCGTCGAAGCCGGAATATACGGCATACCCAAGGAATCAAAAGCAGGCAGTAAAATACTCTCAGGACCGCGATCGCCGCCCACTCGAATTCGCCAGGGACAAGTTACTTTCAATAAATAACCCTTTCTTGCTTGGGTAATTTGGCGGGTGCGTTGGTTTAATTTCGTCAGATGCTGGACGTAATTAGCCCGGTTTTCGGCGATTTGCAGCAGTTGCAGTTTGCTGTCATTATCCCGTTTCTTACTGCTATTGTCTACAACCGAACTCGGTTCACGCATCCAGCGCAGATAGTCCACAAAACTAGCGCTAGGGTCTGGGTCATCTTCGGGTTGAATTAACCAAGGAGAGGGAGGGGGTGGTTTGTTGGTCATGGGTCAATAAGTAGGTGGGGATAATTGATTGGGTGGGGATAGATATTATCGTACCTTTTTCCCTTCACCAGACAGGTTATTCTTGTAGGGACACGATATTATCGTGCCCTTTTCCCTTCACCAGACAGGTTATTCTTGTAGGGGCACGATATCATCGTGCCCTTTTCTAGGGGGACGACACAACAGGTTATTCTGTGGGGACACGATGTTAATAGGGCATGGCAATGCCATGCCCCTACGATAATTCAGGGATAATTAATTGGGTGGGGGTAGATATTATCGGACCATTTTCAAGGGGGGCGTCACAACAGGTTCTTGTGGGGGGACAGTATGGTAAAAGTTCATGACAATCCGATGAACCACCGAAGAT
>NZ_JAVKEW010000217.1:0-41064 GCF_040226375.1 Coleofasciculus sp. G2-EDA-02
GTTGTCTGGTAGTTTGGCTTTCAAAGTAGATGCTCATTACACTTCTGTGGCTTGTCCGTGCTGCGGTCATACATCTAAAGAAAATAGACCCAACAAGGGTTTAACTTTTGTATGCCAGCAATGCAGTTATACTCTCCATGCTGATGAGAGTTGGTGCCAGGAATGTTGCGCTTAGAGTGTTGCTCTCTCGGCAAGACTGGGAGAGTACGGGGCGTTTTTCAGCCGTCCCTGATGCGTCGTCGGATGAAACCAAAGGCGAGCGCCTCTCCAGGTACTCGCAGTTGAGGTGGACGACAGATGCAATCCCCAACTGAGCGCGAAGCGACGCCTCAAGGCGAAGCTGAGTAAGTTGGGGTAGTTGAAGTAGTATATTTCCAAGAGAGCGTGTTGAAAAAGGTGTCTGCACAGAGGAGGGGCAGGTTGAGACATCGCTATCATGCCTTGAACCTTTCGCCTAAAATCCAAACCTGCCCTTACCCTAGCTTCTCAGGTGCTTTTCAAACACCGTCTAGTTGTTTAAGTTGAGTAAAAATGCAGTTAGCAGCACGAGTTGGTCAAGTCTCTCCCTCTCTCACCCTCGCTATTTCCGCCAAAGCCAAAGCGATGAAAGTCGATGGCTTGGATGTGTGCAGTTTCAGCGCCGGGGAACCCGATTTTGATACCCCGGCTCATATTAAGGCGGCGGCGAAACAAGCTTTGGATGACGGGAAAACCAAATATGGACCCGCCGCTGGGGAACCGAAGTTACGCCAAGCAATAGCGAATAAACTGCGCCAAGATAATGGGTTAGAGTACCAGCCGGACAATATCATTGTCACCAATGGCGGTAAACATTCCCTATTTGGTTTAATGCAAGCGCTGATTGAACCTGGGGATGAAGTGATTATTCCCGCCCCCTATTGGCTTTCTTATCCGGAAATGGTCAAACTGGCAGGGGGTACGCCGATTATTGTGCAAACGGATGCGTCAAGGGGTTATAAAATCACCACAGAGCAACTCCAGGCGACGATTACCCCGCAAACCAAGCTGTTTGTGCTTAATTCTCCCTCTAATCCCACCGGGATGGTGTATACCCCAGAAGAACTCAAATCCCTCGCCCAAGTGATTGTAGAACGGGATATTTTAGTCGTCTCGGATGAAATTTATGAAAAGATTCTTTACGATGGCGCTCAACATTTGAGTATTGGTGCTATTGGATCAGATATCTTTGAGCGCACAATTACCAGTAATGGGTTTGCCAAAGCCTACTCGATGACAGGTTGGCGTGTGGGGTATTTAGCGGGTGCTGTGGATTTAATTAAGGCAGTTACCACGATTCAAAGCCACAGTACCTCTAATGTTTGTACCTTTTCCCAGTATGGCGCGATCGCAGCCCTGGAAAATTCCCAAGATTGTGTAGAACAAATGCGCCTTGCTTTTGCTAAACGCCGACAAGTCATTTACGAACGCCTCAATAGCATTCCAGGAATTAGTTGCCCTAAACCCAATGGGGCGTTCTATGTATTTGCCGATATCAGCAAAACTGGACTTAAATCCCTGGAGTTTTGTAACACCCTTTTAGAAGCTGAGAAAGTGGCGACAGTTCCTGGTATTGCCTTTGGTGTCGATAACTGTATCCGTCTGTCTTATGCTACTGATATGCCAACTATTGAAAAGGGTATGGAGCGATTGGAGAAATTTGTTCGCCGGTTGAATTAATCATCGGGGAAGAGGGGGAGATGAGAGAGGTAGGGAAGATGAGGGAGATGGGGTGTTCCAGAGGTAACATGCTACATCTGGAACACTCAGGGCGGGTTTAATATCATTAAGGTGACAAAAAACGATAATAGTAAACCCGCCCCTAAACCCCTTAAAACTCAAAAATAAAAACTCTTTCCCTGTTCCCTGTTCTATTAAAAATTAGGAAGTAAAACTGATGACCTATAAAAGAATATTAGTAGCGCTTGACCATTCCTCTCAAACGGAGGGTGTCTTTAGCCAAGCCTTAGATATAGCCAAACAAGACAATGCAGCGTTGATGCTCTTTCATTGCTTACCTATAGAAAACCAAGGCGTGGGTTTTTATGGAGATATGTTTGGTAGAGAATTGATTGACTTCTCACGTCGTATGCAAGACAAATTGAAAAAGGAAAGTGATGAAACTCAGAAATGGCTAGCTGACTATTGTAAAAAGGCAACAGACAAAGGAGTGGCAACAGAATGGACGTGCAAAATTGGAGATGCAGGGAGTGCAATTCGAGACCTTGTAAACAGTTGGGAGGCTGACTTAGTTGTCATTGGTCGTCGAGGTCGTCGGGGTTTAACTGAAGTGCTTTTAGGCAGTGTCAGCAATCATGTTCTCCATCATGTTCCCTGCTCAGTTTTAGTAGTGCAAGGTGTGGCAACTGGAGCGTCAGAGAAATAGTTTATCATTGGTCATTGGTCATTTGTAAGAGCTTGAGGAATATTGACAATACCTAAAGTGGTTTATTGAATTACGTAGACCGATTACACCTCCTGATGATATTGTGATCTTGGCGGTCGATGATCAATCGTTGACCGCATCGCGATTACTCTAAATACTTTCTCGTACTTTACCACACTCTTTATTAGTGACCAAATTCAAAAACGCCGCTTCCGCAGTACATTAGAGCGTTATGTCGCCGCACCCGTTGTCCAGGAAATTCTCAAGCAGCACGATGATTATCAGGAATTGCTCAAAGGACGCAAATTAAAAGCCGCTATTTTATTCTCCGATATTCGCGGTTTTACCACCCTCTCCTCCCAAATCTCACCGGTACGATTAGTGCGACAACTTAATCGGTATCTCAATGACATGGTTGAGGTCATTTTAGATGCTGGGGGTACGGTGGATAAGTTTATTGGAGATGCGGTAATGGCAGAATTTGGTTGTCCGGTATCGGAGGGGGAAAAAACCGATGCGATGAATGCGATTCGTGCGGCATTAGGGATGCGAAAAGCCTTGCATCAGTTGCGTGAGGAATGGCGTCAGGAAGAACGAATCCCTTTATTTAATGGGATTGGGATTAATTATGGAGAATTGATTGCCGGGGATATTGGTTCTCAGCGTCGTCGAGAATATGCGGTGATTGGTGATGCGGTGAATGTGGCGAGTCGGGTGGAGGGTTTGACGAAAAAATTTGGCACAGATATTTTAATTACCGATTCTCTTTATCAGGTTGTTAAAGATGAGGTTGAGGTGATCCCAGTGGGGGAAGAAGAGGTGCGAGGGCGGTCGGGGACAGTGAAATTATATAGTTTAATTGGGTGGAAGGGAGAGTCGCCGCAATTGTATCAGCAGGTGCAGAGGGATTTACAGGAGTTTTTGCAGGAAAAAGAGTGAATGAGGAAGCACCACAGAGGCACAGAGGACACGGCGGATTTTGTGGTTTTGACATTCTGCGCTCTTTCATAGGCGCAGATTCTTGCATCAGATAGACCAAAGTCTAATCCAAGTGCTTTTCTTGGGTCTAACTGATAAGATTTAGCCTGCATTGGATAGACAAATTCAGCATAAAATGCACCATTTTTCGGAAGAATCCGAATCTCTCTAATTGCCTTCCAGTCGAGGTTAGATGGCATTGGCAGAAAGAATTCACTGATTCCAAACCATGCTTTTACCTGATTGCCCAGAGGGAATCGAATCATTCCATCACTCAACTTGAGCCATCGTTTTGGATAAGTAACTGTGAACAACCCTCCTGATTTTCGGTATTTTGGTGGCTTTGGTTTTTGTTCTAATTCTCCCTTCTTGGCTTTAGCTAACAGCCCCTTAAACGACTTAAACGCTTCACCAACATTAATGCAAGTTTGCTGCATTGAACTTGCGTATCCCGCATTAAAATGACGATTTGTTTTCATTTCAGCCGTGAGGTCGAAACCACTAACAATTTTTCCGGTTTTAAACCAAATCTGACGCGCATAGTACACGGCGCAGTTATACAGGTTGTTTGACTCAGAACAAAGATACTCAAGAATTGCCTGAGTGTCTTTGTCTGATTTGATTAGAATCTGCTGACATCCGAACAATAAATTCACCTCTTTTTTGTTGATAAACAATTGACTGTCTGTAGTTCTAATGCTAGCTTACTTGGTAGATACCTGTCAACCTGTCAACCAAAAAATGAGAAAAGATTCTATAGGATATAGACACAGCAACCATTCTGTTGGATTAGCTACGGTTCACCTTGTTTGGATACCTAAGCGTAGAAAATCGGTTTTGATAGGAGACGTAAAAACTCGACTATCTGCAATCCTAGATTCAGTTGCTAATGACAAAAAATGGATGATCAAGGCTAAGGAAATTGCACCAGACCATGTTCACTTACTTGTTGAGTATGACGAACAAACACCCATCTGTGAAGTTGTCAGGGCTTTTAAGGGACGCAGCTCTAAACTCTTGAGAGATGAGTTTCCACACCTCAAAAAACTTCCCTCCCTTTGGACTAGAAGCTATTTCTATGACACATCTGGAAAAGTCAGTACATCTCATGTGATGGCGTACATCAATGACCCACATCATGCCCGACATTAGAAGGAAATACGGCGGCTCAAGCCGCAATGTCGCTTTAGAGCCCCGACTTAAAAGATCGGGGCTACCAAGCTCCGGTTATTTACGTGTTAGTTATTGACAGTGATCACAGACCCCATACACCGTCACCTCATAGCTTTCACCTTGCATACTAGAAGGTAGGCGGTTCAAGTCAAGGGGCTCAAATGTATCCCAAGGAATATCCTGAATCGTACCGCAACAGCGACAACGAAAATGATGGTGGCGAGCGACATTTGCATCGTAACGACAGATGCCCTCTTCTAATAAAACTTCCCGCACCAGTCCCACTTCCCGGAGTGCTTGTAGCGCACTATATACAGTGGCTTGGGAGGACGTAGGTCCATGGCGATTGAGATCACTGAGGATTTGATCTGCTGTCGGGTGATCATAACGAGTCAGCAGATTGGCATAGACAGAAAATCGCTGGGGGGTAACCCGCAACCCCTTAGATTTCAATAGTTTAACGACGTCTTCTGCTTGCTTCTGCATGGCATTAACCGTTTTCATAAGCAGTTCCTTAATTATAACACTCTTTTGTAGGAGTTATAGTTGTCTAGCAGTTAAGCTAAAAAGTAAGTAATTATAACTATTGACACATTCTTAAATAAGAATTATTCTGATTTATAGTTAGATATAGCTAAAGCAAACAAAAATCTAGTCGTCTGTAAAACGAGGTAAATATGGGAGTTATCGAGCATGTACCCGACGTTGTTTTCAAGACTCGCGTGCGTGATGAGTCTGTAGGTGGTCCGAATCCCTATCGTTGGCAAGATCGGACAACCCAGGAAATCTTTGGTGGCAAAAAAGTTGTCGTGTTTTCGTTACCGGGTGCATTTACACCCACCTGTTCGTCCAACCACCTACCCCGCTATGAGGAACTCTATGACGAGTTCAAAGCACAGGGTATTGATGAAATCATTTGCCTGTCGGTGAATGATGCCTTTGTCATGTTCCAGTGGGGTAAACAGCAAGGCGCTAAGAATGTGTTATTGCTACCGGATGGCAATGGTGACTTTACCCGCAAGATGGGAATGCTAGTCGATAAGTCGAATCTCGGTTTCGGGATGCGTTCTTGGCGCTATTCGATGCTGGTGAACGACGGCAAGATTGAAAAATTCTTTGCAGAACCTGGTATCGTTGACAACTGCCCAGATGATCCCTTTGAAGTCTCCGATGCCGATACGATGCTCGCATACCTGAAGGGAAATGAATCCGCAGGTGTATCTGATCCGCGTATGGCATTTGTTGGCTAATTTCAACCACCATGGGGGTACGAGATGTCGTGCCCCTACGGTTTGTGTCCGATGGTGTTGGGTTTCCAGCCGTTTTTCCACCCGACACCCGATTTCATTAGTTGAATAACTCAAAGACTTGTCTGCAGAAGAGTTTAAGCTTGTCATTCACCTCTGGCGCGGGCTGATAATTACCGACACATTGCCAATTCTCAACTGTCGAAAGTCGCCAAGCTTCTCCTTGATGATTAAATCCTGCGGCATCTAAACCGATCAATCGATGAGACTTGTCTAAGGGATCTTGATAAAACCGAATTTGTAGTAAAATACTGCGGCTTTGTAATTTTCTACTCCATCCAGGAAAGTGAAAACCGATATCTATTGAGTCGGGATCAACCAGATTGCGAGTATCTGGGTCATTTTGCCAAGGGTTCAAGTCCGCCTTGGCATCAGGGAACTGTGACTTAAATAAGTTGACAATCGCAGCAATTTTGGTCGTTACCTCTAAACCAGTGGCTTGTTCAGCGGCATTCATTACTAAACCTCCTAGGGTTAACGTTTATTTACCAGGTTGCTTAATTATTTATTACAATTAGCGAGTCAAGTTGGCTATCTGTTTAGCAGACCGGGGATATGTTGTGATTCGTTGACAATTCCCGGAGATGGGAAATTAGGGGTAAAACTTGCTCAAAGGTCTACAGGGCGGTAAGCTCAAAGCACGGTCAAGGTGTAGGAAAAAAAGCGTGTCCATTCAGGAAAATTCAATTCAGGTCGGGTCGCTACAGTGGTTTTATCGGGAAGCAAGCCCGGTTAATCCCAGTACAAAACCCCCTCTACTGCTGCTTCATGGTTTGCCATCCCAGAGTTACTCATGGTCAGCGCTGATGCCCGATTTAGCCGAGAAAGGATTCCGTGCGATCGCGCCAGACTGGATTGGTGCTGGTTTATCAGCTAAACCTGATCGTCGAGAGTTTGCCTATACGCCAGATGCTTTTATTAAAGCCCTAGCCGAATTTATCCAACATCTGCAAATCGAGCGATTTTACCTGGTTGTCCAAGGGTTTCTCGGTTCAGTGGGACTGCAATACGCCTTACGTTACCCCGATCAGGTTGAACGCTTAGCCATTCTCAACACCCCTGTCTCATCTGCGACTCAGTTACCTTGGAAGATCAAGCAATTGGGGTTACCCTTTATCGGTGATATGTTGACCCAAGACCCCTTGTTGGTCGATCGCACCTTAGAAGGGGGTAGCCGCTATCGAGTGTCAGATAAAGATTTAGATGTATATCGCCGTCCCTTTCTCACCAGTTCTGACGCAGGGCGTAGTCTGCTGATGACGGTTAAGAACCTGCAACTTAAACCGTCCATGGCAGAAATTGAAGCTGGGTTTCGCAACTGGAATCAACCCACCTTAATTTTATGGGGAATCAAAGATCCCTGGCTTCCCTTTGTCCAAGTCCAAGAATTTGCCAAAATGCTCAAGAATGTGGAACTGGTACAGCTAGAAGAAGCGGGACATTATCCCCAAGACCATTGGTCTGAGAAAATTAGTAACAACCTGCTGCTATTTCTGCGCCGCCAACCTGTTTGAATACCGACGGGTGTGACACAGCTAAAATGATGGAAGAGATTTTACCATTGAATTGGGCGCAAGACGAGGCGCCCCTACAATTATAATCCACCCAATTAGCTGTGCCACGCCACTATGCTTCCGGTGAAAAGCTAGATGAACACACGCACCCAACCAAATAGTTTATGTTTTGCGACGCTAGGATAATACATTGATTGTAATGCCATGAATTAGTCATTCGTCATTTGTCCTTTATCAAAGGTGAGTTTATGCTGAACTATCACGCGATCGCGCTGGTTCGTAGTTGCGCTTTAGCGCCGATTCTATCCCTAGTTTTGTTCAATTTAACTAGCTGCAACACCCAACAATCCCAACCCCCTAACCCAAAACTAATCGCCGTGATTGAAGTGATGCAGGAAATAGAGACTCAATCAAAAGCAGACGGAGGAATCAATATTAACAAATTGATTCCGTTAGTAGAACATGTTGATCGTTCTGTCAAACAGCTTCCCAATGATACGAATCCTAAAGTTATCAAACTTTTACAAGGTTCGGCTGAGGCTTACAACTTAGCTATTGATTACTGGCGTTGTGACCAAGAATCATCCTTAAGCACAGCAAACTATCAATGTAAAGATGCCGTACTTCAGGACATTACCACCCAGTTTCCCTTACTCAAGAAAAATCTCGATCACCAACTCGCCGAACAAAAAAATCCGCCGCCGCATATCAGTCTTCTATTTGAAAATAGTCAAATGTTCACATTACTGCTATTGCAGGCAGAAGTAAATCGCATTGATGCCCAAACCATTCTGGCACAAGCGACGACAAAGTCAGCCTTTATTCCTCATCGATCTCTGTTCTGATTAGGGAGCGGCATTGTACTTTGCCTATTAGAATTGTTTCTACCAAAAGCCTTCAGCAAAAAATTCAGACTTGTGCCTCTGTCAATGGGTATTATTTCCCTAATCGTCGGCACTGAAGTGAATGAAATGCTCTTGCGGGAATTGGATATTGCCACAGCACCATGGGGAGTTAAGGTAACGCGGGTAGAATTGCGGGATATTGTTCCGTCTAAAACCGTGCAAGGGGCGATGGAATTACAGATGTCAGCCGATGAGTTCTCAAAGTTTTCAGTCATAAACTCCGATAACCACCAGGTTGAATGAGGATGTTGAGTCAAATCCATTATCCTCATCCTAATGCACATTTGTGAATCTCTCTACACAAAACCACTACTGTCTATATCCTCCGATTACAACAAAAATATAGACATGATGTATTAGGCTATGGATTCCTATCTCGCGATCGCGAGATGGTTCATCTCAGAGAAGGAGAACAATGATGCATTATCAAAAACAGATTGATAAATCCCCAACACGCTTATCTCGTCTCAAGTTTTTCCATAGTACAGATGCTCTAAGCTTACACAGATGAACCAGACGGTAGTCTGGATGAAGGACAATGAATGAACATCATTATTATATTGGTTTACTACTGATTTTGCTGGTATTCGGTTTTGAACTCCTGATTCAGCCAACAGATATGAACACCGGACAACGAGTGCGATCGCGTTCGTCTCTTCAGGAAGATAGTTTGTTAGTTAGTCGTTGAATGGAATCGGATGAATAAGCGTTACTACAGGAGTTTAGGGTTGAGTCTATTCCTCTTATGTGTTGCACTCCTGCTATGGACAAGTTTTAACCTCACTCTCGGTATTGAATCCCAATCCGTCGCGATTTTGATCAACACTCAACAGGATTTATAGTATGGAAAAAAATGATACATACACATCGATTGCCTGTGGATGCTTATGGATGTTGATCATCATGTCTAGCCTAATCTTCATTCTCCCATTGTTCAATCATTCTTGTAGCGATAAAGCTAGACAAGCAGAAGGAAGATAATATGTTGGCTCAATGAATCGTGCCCAGCAAGCTTACTATTTAGCTAAACAAAAATTTAGTAGCAATATTCCTGATCTAGGTTTTGGTATTCAGACTGAAACGCTAAACTATCTCCTATCAACTCACAGCAGTGGAAATGCTGCATTTAACTATGGAATATCTCGTCATGACCAAGTTCCGAGTTATGTCGGTGCTGTTTTTGCTGTTCCCGCAACTGACGTTAATTCTGAGGCGGTATCAGATGAAATAACGACAGTTGCTATTCTGTGTGAAGCGGATACACCGGGTTCAATCAAACCTACCACACCTACCTATCAAAATGGTGAACTGTCTTGCGGTGAGGGGACAACCGATTTATCCAGATAGGAATAGATTTAACAATCCTCAAACTACTTAATTAATCTAGGGTTACTTACATCAAATAAGGTATTTATGGAAGGGCGCAAGCCTTGCGCCCCTACAGTTTGATTATTAAATTAGGACTGATGAACTATGGTTATTTTAGAAAAAACATCAACTCAACTGAAACTCCGACACCGCCCCTATTTTATTTGGAAACTTTCCGGATGCTTAGTGTTCAGCGTTCCTTTGCTTATGGTTCTTGGTCGCTTCGTCTTCCCTTGGATTATTTATATGTTAGGCTTATATTTATTGTTCGCATTTAATATAATTTTGAGTCTGGTATTCCTCCTTTTTTACGGCAGGGTTTTCACGTATCACTTTGATAAAGATACAAACAGTCTATTCATCAAACGGCGGGGATTATTTAAAACGCAAGTTACCTTGTATCCCCTTAGCGATATTTTCCAGATACAGGTGAAATCCACAAGCTGGAATCAGGATAAGATGGCGCACTATAAAATCGCGATTATTTTGAAATCGGGTAAGCACTTGTTTATCCAATCGGGAGAAACATCAATACAGCAAAAGCTGGAGACAGTCAACCTCATTCGCCAATTCCTCGGTATACCACCGCAAAAATTAGCAGATTGATCTCTGTTGTGTTTCTGCCTTCTTAAAACCTTCGTGTATGCTAGCAATAGCACAATCATCGAGGAAAGGATCATGAGTGCAGTAACCTCAAGCCCGAATCAACCCGCTTTAGCAGAATTACAATCAGGATTACCCACTATTTGTGGGTGGGAAGAAAACATTCGGGCAGTGGTGCAACAAGACGAACCTGTATTTTTGCCCACAACTAATCTGCGCCTCGAGGATATCACTTCAGGATTCGCTTGCGCCTTACACATGCACCAACCCACGATTCCGGCGGGTGCGAATGGTGAATTGATTAGCAATCTTCAATACATGTTTGAACATCCCCAGGAAGGGGATAACCACAATGCCGAACCCTTCGCTGGTTGCTACCGTCGTATGGGTGATTTTATTCCCCAACTGGTTGCTGAGGGGTGCAATCCTCGGATTATGCTGGACTATTCGGGTAATTTGTTGTGGGGATTCCAGCAAATGGGGCGGGAGGATATCCTGAATAATCTTAAGCGGATTACCTGCGATCGCGCTTATCAGCCTTATGTGGAATGGCTGGGAACGATGTGGAGTCATGCGGTTGTTCCCTCTACCCCAATTCCAGATATTAAACTGCATATTCAGGCATGGCAACATTATTTTGCCGCTATTTTTGGCTACGATGCACTAAAGCGAGTCAAAGGCTTCTCTCCACCAGAGATGCATTTACCCAATCACCCCGATAGTTTGTATGAATACATCAAAGCCCTGAAAGACTGTGGCTATCGCTGGTTGATGGTGCAGGAACATTCTCTGGAAAATTTGGATGGTTCGGGATTGTCACAGGATCAGAAATATGTCCCCAATCGTTTAGTCGCTCGCAATTCCCAGGGAGAAACAATTAGTATCACAATTTTGGTTAAAACGCAAGGATCAGACACCAAATTAGTGGCACAAATGCAGCCCTATTTTGAGGCAAAGGGGCGGGGTAAGCAGTCAATTGGCAATCATTCTATTCCCTCCTTAGTCACGCAAATTGCCGATGGGGAAAATGGGGGCGTGATGATGAACGAATATCCCCGTGATTTGTTTCGCATTTACCATGAAATCCGCGACCAAGGGGGCGGAAAAACAGGTGTCGTGCCAATGAATGGGACGGAGTATTTAGAATTACTTGAAGCAGGGGGTGTTAATCCAGAGGACTACCCTCCTTGTCAAGCCGTTGGTCAGCATAAAATTTGGCAACGAGTTGATTTGGATAACATTACACCCGACGCGGTAGCAAATGCGATTGCAGAATTGACAGCCACGGATCATCAATTCCATGTCGATGGGGCATCATGGACGAATGATTTAAGTTGGGTTAAAGGCTATGAAAATGTATTAGAACCCATGAATAAACTTAGTGCGGCGTTTCATCTGAAATATGACCCCTTAGTGCAGAAAGATCCCTCCGTGACTAAGCGGAGTGATTATCAGCAAGCGTTATTGTACACGTTGTTACTAGAAACCAGTTGTTTTCGCTATTGGGGACAAGGAACCTGGACAGATTATGCCCGTGAACTCTACCAACGTGGTGAAGCAATTATTCGGGATTAGTCATTTCCCTCGGCTCCCTCGTTCCCAGGCTCAGCCTCCCTCGTTCCCAGGCTCAGCCTCCCTCGTTCCCAGGCTCAGCCTGGGAATGCTCATCTTGAGGCTCTGCCCTCGTTCCCAGGCTCAGCCTGGGAATGCTCATCTTGAGGCTCTGCCCTCGTTCCCAGGCTCAGCCTGGGAATGCTCATCTTGAGGCTCTGCCCTCGTTCCCAGGCTCAGCCTGGGAATGCTCATCTTGAGGCTCTGCCTCCCTTTCTAAGCGCCAGGGACAGCTAAATTTAAGCATACAACTGTGCCACATATTCCCCATACCCGTTATAGGGAAGCGTTTCCCGTCTTTCCCAGGAAAAATTAGGTCCTGCACCAACAAACTTTTCCGTCGCTTGGGACCAACGAGGGTGTGGCACATCCGGCTCTACATTTGCCTCAAACTCGTACTCGTAGGGAATTAACGTATTCCAAAATGTCGCCGGTTGAGTCTCAACAAATTCAATCTTGACAATAGACTTAGCCCCCTTAAACCCATACTTCCACGGCACAACCTCTCGAATCGGTGCCCCATGCTGTTTGGGCAGAAAATGACCATAAATCCCCAGGGCAAAAAATGCCAAATCATTCGCCATTTCCTCTACCGTTAATCCTTCCGTGTAGGGCCAAGGTAGTTTACCACTAAATGACCACGCCGGACCGATTCTAATTTGAGGATTGTCGTAAGATGTAAATCGAACAAATTTCGCTTTAGACGTGGGTTCAACATCTGCCATTAATAATCGCATCGGAAATCCCAGCCATGGCAATGCCATTGACCATGCTTCGACACAACGGAAGCGATAGATGCGTTCTTCCAGGGGGAATTTTTTACGTAAATCGTCTAAATCGTAGGTGCGGGGGTTTTTCACCAATCCTGTAACTTCAACCGTCCACTCATCTGTGGGTAAAGCTTGCGCCGCTTGCCATATCGATTTGCCACTGCCAAATTCATAGAAGTTATTATATTGTCCCGCCAGTAACTCATTGGTGATGGGACGCTCAACGCTGGCAAATGCGGGATTGGTGTTAAGAGGTTTTACCGTCGGTTGATTTAGGGTAGCGGCTAGGGCTTGATTGGTTTCTGAATCGGCGGCGGATTGACATCCCAGGATGGGGAGAATACTCGCACCGACTAGGGTTTTGAGAAAGCGACGCCGATTGAAGTAAACGGCTTCGGGGGTGATTTGGTTTTCGGGAATTTCCCAGGATTGGGGAACGCGGATAAGGGTCATTGGGAAACAATATTGACGGCGCGGCGGCGTGATTTAAATAACGCCTGTATGAAAATATTAACCTGTTTTAGCGTCTAACTGAAGAGGCTGGGTTCAGAGTCGGCACTTTAGTGCTAGAAGCGCTAAAGCGCTGACTACAAACTTAAGATGATTTGCTATTCTAAATGAAACTGAAGGCGGAACTCTCTAAACTTAGAGAAGAAACATTATGAACAATACCGATTAATTCATCGGATGTTCCCAAATTCTGGTAGATTCCAGTTCCTTCTGGTAAACTGCCAGAGGTTGCCATTAACTGATATTCAGCGGCATGTCCTGCCAGTTGAATGACATCTTGATTTGCCACAAAATCCATAATCAAGGCGTAATCATCCACCCCATTGTCAGCGTATAATGCCCCTGTCCCATCTCCTAAGATAAAGGTATCGACATTGGCAGTTCCGGTGAGAGTATCTACCTCTCCGACAACCGGATCAGTTCCGGTAATCTCGTCTGTTGCATTCTGTTCGTACACTCGAATATTACGGAACTGACTTGCTGCATTGGGATTTTTTACCGAAAAATTGGGTCTAAAGCCTCGTCCTTAAAGGACGACTTTGTGTTAAAATTCACTTAGAGGAAAGGGTGTTAAACCTCTATAAAAACCTGGGTCTGAGAGGCATCGCACCTTGAAAACTAGGCTTAGAGGGTTCTGTACAGAAAGGCTTGTACAGGTAAAAAGTCTAAGCACCAAGTACCAGAAAACACATTTTTTCTTGTTTTCAATAGTACGGTAGGGCATATCGTAACTAGCTTCTGCAATGGGGCAAAACGCTTCTGGAGAGATGCTCCTCTGGTATGAAATAGGACCCCTGTTTCATAGTAAGAGTGCTCGATGAAAGAAGAATCCTCACGCCTTTAGGCTGAGGAGTGTCAAATCATGGTCATTTCCCAATACCAAGTAATTCATCTGACCCGTAAAGAAATCGCCAACCCGGATTTGATAGGATTGCCATTCTCCAGGGGTATCACTGTAATTATTGAAGTCTTTGATGCCCCAGGATTGAGTGCCGTAGAGTTTAAAGAACTGTTTGTAACTGAAACTATCATCGGTATCAAAGCCAATGCCTTGAATTTCTCCTTCGGCTGTACTCTTGAAATCAAACTCTAAGATTGTATCGGCGGTAATCGTGTAATCGAGTCCTAACTTCTTCCAACCATTTCCCTCAAGTTGTACTTCACGGCTATCCTCAGAAAGGGTAACTTTCGCTCTTTTATCTTGATTCCCAGCATAGGAATCCAGGGTGTAGGTATCGGTTATTCCATTCGCCGTTACCGCTAATTCCGGGTCATAGAGTTTGATATTGCGGAATTGACTGGATGCGGTAGGATTTTTTACATCATGATCATTGGCAAAGAAAAGGTAGTCCATTTCCCCCGTGAAGAAATTCCCCACGTCAATGCGATAGGACTTCCATTCGCCAGCGCTATCGGCATAATTATTAAAGGTGTTAATTCCCCAGCCTTGAGTGCCATAGAGTTTAAAGAACTGTTTGGAACTGAGACTATCATCGGTATCAAAGCCAATGCCCTGAATGTCACCTTCGGCTGTACTCTTGAAGTCAAATTCCAGGATAGTACCTTTGTTAATCGTGCCGTTGAGGGCTAATTTTTTCCAGCCATTGCCTGTAATTCCGACTTCATTGCCATCCCAGGTAAAGTTAACAAGGGGGTTTTTATCTTGGTTTCCACCATAGGAGGTTAAGGCGTAACTGTTGGTTAGTTCATTGGTGGTGATGTTTAATTCCGTGGGGAAATCATCTTTAACAATTGTTGCCAAACCTTGAGTATTATCTAAGGTAGCGTTATTGGCATTACTCAGATTCAAGGCGAAGGTTTCATCATCCTCAAATGCTGTATCCCCCAGAATGTCAACATTTACCGTTTGACTGGTTTGACCAGGGGCAAAGGTTAGTGTACCATTAATTGCCGTGTAATCGCTAGCAGCCGTGGCGCTATTATCGGCGGTGCTATAGTCTACGGTAACAGTTTCGTGAAAGGCTTGGGAAAGGTTAACGGTAAATTCAGCCGTGGTGATGCCACTGTTTCCTTCGGTGAGGCTGATATTCTCGATTGAGAGAGTCGGGAAGTCATTATTCTCAATCGTAACTGTTCCTTGATTATCCGCGATCGCACCATGACTGGGGTTGCTGAGATTCAGGATGAAGGTTTCATCGGTTTCTATGTCGGTATCCCCGATAATCGGAATCGCGACGGTTTGACTGGTTACACCCGGGAAAAAGGCTAGGGTTCCGCTGGTGGCAAAATAATCTTTACCTGCGATCGCACTCTCATCTGAGGTACTGTAATCTACAGTAACCACCTCACTGTAGGCATCAGCTAGGCTAACGGTAAAGTTGGCATATTTGCTGCCATTATCTCCTTCAATAACGGTGACATCATCTACCGTAATCCTGGGGGGTACAACCAAACGGTTGATAAAATCAACGTCTCTTACCCTCTCACCGTTACGAAGGGTAACCGTATGGGTACCAGGAATTTCGCCATAGTTACCAACTCCAATCTTAATATTGTATCCGCCACTGCTATTACCAAAACCACTATTCGGGATAGCTGGATTGTACCGATTGCCCTGACTACTAACACCGATATAGTAAGTACCCGGAGTAGATGCAGTAAAGTCGAGATAAGGATCTCCACTAAACCTTGTTTCTCCGGGTGCTAAATTATTGTTACTAGAAGCAACTTCTCTGCCCATGAAATCAAATAACCGTAATTCGGCGTCTAACTTGGAACCGACTGTCTGGGCATCAATATCAATCGTGATCCGTTCTCGGCGAGAGAGTTCCACCTTATAGAAGTCTACATCCGAACCGGGAATAAAATTAGGGTTGTAGGGATTCCCATTGTCACCAATTATCCCCGTATCAGTAAAAACACCCGGAGTTACGGAACTCAATCCAGTTGCGATCGCCTGAGATAAGCTATCATTGGGTTCATTGGCTCCCCGGTGATCCTCCACGGCAATATTTACAGCATAAACCCCTGTATCATTCCCATTGGTGTAACTACTGCCACTGCCTAAAACAAACGGATCATAATAAGTATTACTCGCGCTACTAATCCCCACATAATAGGTATCGCTGCGGTTGGCTGTAAACTCGATATAGGGTTCCCAAATCCCAGACTCACCAGGCGCTGAATCATGGATACTTAATGCCACTTCCTGTCCGTTAGAATCAAATAGTCGTAGTGCAGCATCAAAATTCGACTCAAACTTCTGGGCATCCAAATCAATGGTTACCCGTTGCCCTTGATTAAGCTGAAACGCAATTAAATCCACATCTGCACCCGGATTAACGGCGGGGTTATCGCCAATCACCCCCATATCCGTAAACGTACCCGGATTCGTGCGACTTAAGCCACTATAAACGGCTTGCGCGATCGTATCATTGGATTCATCATTGAGACTGTTAAGCCCGTAGTAAAACCCATCACCCCCCAAAGCAGAAACATCGTAGGGTAAGGGAATTGTACGTTGGACATTCCCGTTGTTGTCAAGGACATCCAGCTTTCGACTTCCCCTGAAAGGATTAACAACTATTTCCCCATTAACAAAAGCAATCCCAGTATTATCCGTCGTTCTCGTAAAAAAAGTATCGGCAATTAATCCTGTCGTCGGATCAATCGCGAAGAGTTTATCATTTCCATTTGTGATCAGTAATTGATCGGGATTTTTCCTTGCGCCCAGTCCACCAACTCTCGTTATAGTGGGATTGAGTCGGTCAATATCGAGGATATTTGTAACTTGATCGCTAATTGAGTCGAACTCGATAATGTCTTTGCGTTGGTAATCTAATAGATACACCTTACTTCCCAGGACAGCCAAACCATCAATAGGGCTACTTCCGGTAAGAATCCGATCGAAATCTATCACCTCTCCCGTATCTGGATTCAGTTCCCACAGACTATTTGAACCATCGCTAAAGAACACACTTTTGCCGTTATAGGCAAGTCCACTAAATCTACCATTTACCCCCGTTGGTGTCGCAAAACGGTTAATTTCTTCCCCCGTCAGCGGATTTAACTCCACAATTTGATTTGACCCATCCAGGGGTGTAGCAAACAGTCGTTCACCTCCATGGCTAACTGGTTCATCTGGAGCATCTCCCACCGTTAATTCCAGGTTGTAGCCACCACGACTGTAACCATAACCATAATCCATTGTTCCCAAAAATGGATCATAGTAATTGCCGGCATTACTGACACCAATATAATAGGTATCATCCCTTGGGGCGATAAAATCAATATAGGGATCTCGACTCGAGTAAGTTTCTCCGGGTGCTGACCGATTTCTGTTAGAAAACACCTGATGACCCTGGGAGTCAAATAATCGCAATTCAGCATCAAGATCAGAGCCAAACTGTTCTGCATCAATATCAATCCGAACCCATTCACCCTGATTAAGTTGAACTTTATAGAAGTCCACATCTGACCGACGTGGGTTATTATTCGACCCAGGCGGGTTATTAATATCGTCGTCAATAAAGCCTGTCTCTTTAAACGTACCCGGATTAGCCGAACTTAACCCAGTTGCGATCGCCTGGTAAATGGTATCATTAGGTTCATTCAGTTCCTTATCTTGATCCAGAGCAATTTTTAGGTTATAGCCACCCGTACTATTCCCACTGTCGTACCCATTCCCACTGCCCTGAACTAACGGGTCATAATACTGATTATTATTGCCGCTAATGCCAACATAGTAAGTGCCAGTGGAGGAGGCGATAAAGTCAATGTAGGCGTCTTGATTCCACGGATCACTATAAACCACTTCCTGACCCTGATCATCAAATAAACGCAGGAATGGATCGAGTTTAGAGCCTATATTTTCGGTATCTACATTAATAGTTACCCGTTGTCCTTCGTCCAGTTGAAATGCAATTAGATCGACATCTAACCAAGAATCAATCTGGGAATTATCCCCAATTAAACCACTATCGGCAAAGATAGGATTCGTTTCACTCAATCCACTAACAACGGCATGAGATAGCGTATCATTATATTCCTTCGTTAAACTAGGAAGACTACCCTTAATTCCATCACCCGCCAAGGCAGACACATCGTAGGGTAAGTTAAGCGTGCGCTGTAAGACACCATTGTGATAGAAAATATTAAGTTCTGGGGTATATTCAGAGCCCAGATAAATTTCACCACCAATGACGGCTGCACCTGTATAATCACCTCTATAGTTATTCCAGGTATCCGTGGAAAAGGATTGAATCACTTGACCGGTGGCTGGATCAATCTGGAAAACCTGACGCTGATCTCGATCCGTTGCCCACAAAACATTTAATCCATTATCCCCCGATAGTCCATCCCGTAAATAGACACCGGGATTAATCTGATCGATATCGAGAACATTAGTAACTTCTTCACGAATCGGATCAAATTCGATAATATCACTCGCCCAAGAATCGAGCAGATAAACCTTACTTCCTAAGGTAGCTAAACCGCCAAAGCCACCGCCCCGGTTAACCCAGTAATCATCAATTACCGCCCCCGTATTTGGATCAAGTTCCCATAACTGATTAGACTCATTGGTTAAGAATAATCGTGTTCCATTAAACGCCAAGCCGTTAAATCTACCACCAATCCAAGTTGGCGCTGTAAATCGATAAATTTCTGTACCGGTTAAGGGATTTAACTCAACAATCTGATTGTATCCATCATTGGAAATCGCAAACAGCCGTTCTTTATTGCTGTTCGGGTGAGGAGAAAGTTGTTGCCATCCGGGGAGTACGGTTTGGGCAACTGTATAGATGCCTGATTCTAAACCAAAGAAAGTATATTCCCCATATTCATTGGTTAGAGTTGAGTATTCTCCAACATCAAGTTGACCATTTTGATTCTCGTCTAAGTAAACCGCCCAATCGGCGATTCCGGGTTCAAAACTATCCTGGAATCCATTACTATTCAGATCTTGCCAAACCTTGCCGTTAATCTCAGAGTTCATAAGTGTTAATACCTCCTTGACTGCTATTTTCTAGCTATTACTCATAAGTAAACAGTCTTCTTTATGCAAAAAATGAGTTTTTGTTGCAAACCTTTACAAATTGATGTGGGGGGTTCCCACTGCTGGCGTGTCCACAGGCGGTGACATCGTTAGATTGATGTATGAGGACATCCTATCCTCGTAATCGGAATCTGACGTTTCACGGCAGTAGGGGCTGGTTTGACGACTATCCTTTCTTTGTTAACCCAGATGCGACTAAACCCGCCCCGACCAAATGCGATACCGTCTGTAACGATTACTGCTACAACTAAGACGTTTACACCTGGGGATCTGTGAATTTTTTTATAAATTTTGTAGCAACGGGACTATTATTAAGATTTCGTGAACTCACAACGGAGTTTTTTAAAGTTTTTGTAAAGTTTCCCGGAGTTCAACACCTCTTTACTTATAGATACCCCCTGAGTTATTGTGTAAAGAATTGCAACAAGATCCGATTGTTTGAATAAAAAGGACTGTCCATTTGAGAGTAATATGTAGAACGTTAGCGTTATGTTAGTTGCTACTGTCAGCCTGTCCATCGACAGTGACATCGTTACATTAATGTCTAATGGCTTCCTATCCTAGTAATAGGAAGGGGTGGGGAAATGATTTATCAGTGCATTTATCACAATCAGAGGTGTAATTAAGCTATGATGACTGCTCACAAAATCCGTCACACTCTTCTCACCCTAACCAGTTTTGCTACGTTAGGATTTGCGGTATCCCTACCCGCCCAAGCCATAGAATTTCGGTCGATTGACGGGTCAAACAACAACCTGGATAATCCGAGCTGGGGTCAAGCCGAAATTGAACTGATTCGACTCCTCGAACCCGATTACAGTGATGGGATTTCCGCGCCTGCGGGGGTGAATCGCCCCAACCCTCGCGCTATTAGTAACGCGATCGCAGCTCAATCCGAATCACTCCCCAATCCCTTCCACGCCAGTGATTGGCTATGGCAATGGGGACAATTCATCGATCATGATCTCGACTTGACTGAGCCGCCTGCGGGTGCAGAACCGTTACCCATCATCGTTCCAGAGAATGATTTAACCTTTACCCCTGGATCAATTATCCCCTTCCGCAGAAATGCCGCCGCACCAGGAACAGGTACAGATAGTAATAATCCCCGCCAACAAGTTAACGCGATTACAGCTTATATTGATGGGTCAAGTGTCTATGGATCAGACTTAGAACGGGCGAATTTTTTACGCACGGGAGACGGCGGAAAACTTAAAACCAGTGCCGGGAATCTATTACCCTTCAATACCGAAAATTTGGAGAATGCCAATCCCTTTGGTGTCAACTCTGAGGATTTATTTCTCGCTGGGGATGTGCGGGCAAATGAACAAATTGGCTTAACGGCGGTTCACACCCTGTTTGTGCGGGAACACAATCGGTTAGCCGAGGAAATTGTGGCTGATCCGACAACTCCCGAAAAAGCGGCTAACGCTGGACTTTCTGTAGACGACTATATCTATCAAACCGCCCGTCGGATTGTCAGTGCCCAAATTCAGGCAATTACCTACAATGAGTTTTTGCCTTTACTCTTGGGTGAAGGGGCGATCGATCCCTATAGTCGCTACGATGAAACCGTAAACCCCAGTATCAGCAACGAATTTTCCACCGCCGCCTACCGAGTCGGTCACACGATGCTATCCCCAGAATTGCAACGGATCAACAATGATGGCACATCGGCGGGTAGTATTTCCCTGAGAAATAGTTTCTTTAATCCCCAAGAAATTACCAATAACGGGATTGATTCGTTGCTTTTAGGATTAGCCTCTCAAAAATCGCAAACTATTGATGCATTCATCGTCGATGATGTCCGCAATTTCCTCTTCCCAGCCGGAAGCGGTGGATTGGATTTACCCGCTGTGAATATCCAACGGGGACGAGATCATGGACTCCCCAGTTATAATGCAGCGCGTCGGGGGTTGGGTTTAGGCGGATACACGAGTTTTGATCAAATTACATCCAACGCCGAAATTGCCCAGCGCTTCCGAGATATTTACGGCACAACCGATGGTCAGGATAACATTGATTTAGTCGATTTGTGGATGGGTGGGATTGCCGAAGACGCATATAAAGGCGGGATGGTTGGCGAACTGTTCAATGTAATTATCTCAGATCAATTCCAGCGTTTACAGGATGGCGATCGCTTCTTTTATCTGGCGGATCAGGATCTCCTGAATTTAGTACCAGATATTGGCGATACGACGCTTTCGGATATTATTGTCCGCAATACTAGTATTACCAACATTCAAGATAATGCCTTTATTGTTGCCAAAGATGTACCAGAACCCTCCGCACTATTCGGATTGTTTTTAGTCGGGGTTTTTGGCGGAACTTTAGGGCAATTACGTCAGCGCCAATCCACCAACAAAGGAGATTCCCAATCAATCTAGCGATTCATCCTGGAGGGGCGCATTGACGTCATCCGTGTCAACTTAAGCCAGAAACCCCTCACCCCCAACCCCTCTCCTATTCTGGGGAGAGGGGAGCAACAAAGGTATTATATTCCAGGTTTAGTCACCTACGTTTTTTATCATTAATTGTTCCAATTCCCCTTCTCCCTCCCCCCTTTCAAAGGGGGGCTGGGGGGGATGGAGAAGGGGTTAGGGGATGAGAATGAAACGCTCCCCCTGTATTAGTTTTCGCCTTAAGTTGACACCAATGATTGACGTGCGCCCTGATCAAGGTATCGCATCAGACCAGAAAGTGTGATAAACATCTAATGTAAGGACAACTGTTATGTTTATTGTGATGAAAACATTTTGAGCTAATTTAATACACCCAGACGCCTGTAAACACCTGATAGAACAGGGAGTGAGTCGAGAGGCGTGCGATACGTTCTAAACGAACAGGCTCCGCCAACGCGGGATTGGTGCATAATGCTCTTAGGTACTCCCCAAAACAGCCTTGATCGTATTGACAAAAAAACACTTTAATAGTAAATATATAAAATTAGTCTATCGCCTTGATAGTTTTCCTGGATTTTCTGTTTATTTAAACAAAAAAGGAGACAAAATATGAGCATTGAGAAACAAGTTGTTCCGGCTTCTCAATACATGAAAAAAAACCTGGGAATTTCTGAAGCTCCCTACGAAGCATACCTTAACTATGGATATGTACTGTTAGCTATTGCCGGAGCTGACGGAGAGGTTTCAACAGGCGAGATGAACTGGTTACTGAACCATCAGCGAATGGTTGGCGCTCCAGAAGAACTTATGGAAAAATACAAATCCTTTGACTACAAAAGTGCTAAATTGGAAGAATTACTATCCCATATTACGGTTGATGTTTCTACTTGGTCATCGTCGAGGACATTGTTGTATCACGCCATTCAAATGGCTCGTGCCGATGAAGATTACTCATCTGAAGAGCAAAAAGCTGTAAAAAAAGCCGCTAAACTTTTGAACGTTTAAGATGATATTGCGCTGGCTCTTAATAAATTAGTAGAAATGGAAGAAGCCGCCAATGGATTGCGTAAGGCTCTATTGCGAACTGAAACGTTGAATGCTTGATATTTTGATAGTTGGGTTCCAGGTGGGGCGGATAGTTGATTGACCCCCCACCGTGTAGAGACGTTGTCTCTACATTATTAATTTCCAAGTCTAGCGCGATCGCGTTCCCCCCGACAATCCCGATCGATATTATCAACCTCTTCTTGCGCTTTACATTGCTCGTAGACAATTTGAGCCGTAGAATAATTGGGAAGTTGATCCGATTTTTCTAAGGCTTTTTTAAAGTAGTCTAGCGCTGCTTCCGGTTTATCTTGATGGACTAAAATTTGAGCTTTTAGATATAAGACTTCGGGATTATCCGGCGTCATTGCCAGAGCGCGTTCGACATAATCCATCGCCTGATTATATTTTTTCAAATCTCGATAAGCAACGGCAATCCCCCGATACGTCAGATACTTGGGATAGCCATGAGTTTCTAACTTGTCAATGGCATTAGCGGGGTCAGCAAAGGGGACATTGACAGCTAGCATCAAATCCATGTGACCGGTGAGCAAGTTGAGTTCTGGATCTGTAGCATCAATTGCTCTGGCGGCGTCTAAATATTGAAAGACTTTCTGTAGTTTACTCAGCGCTCTAACCGGACCTTCTTTTTCAAAGTTATAGGTTCCTTCTAAAAAGTGACCGACGGCGGTGTAAAGATTGCCGCGTAGTGGATCAGATGTGATCAGTTGTTCAGCCGTGGTTCGGGTTTTTGTGGCGTAATTATTCAGGGTTTCTAACTCTCGCTCAGTGTACGCGATCGCAGCGAGCATGGCATAGACTAGCGGCTCATTGCCCTCACTCGCTTTAGCTTGCTGGAGGTGATCCTTGGCGGCTTGATAATTGCCCTGTTTGAAAATCGATTCAAATGCTGCTTCCGTATTATCGCCAATATTGCGGGGATTACTGGGACGAAAGGGATCGCCAGCTAAACTCGGAGTCACCCAGAAACCGACAACCATCATCGCTGCACCAGCTAAGGCGTTTACGGTTCGTCGGGGGGTTGGCAACCAATGATTCATGTCTTAACTACAACTAATGTCTGGTAACGTTCGACGTTGGCGGGAATTGGAGGTTCCGTCCGCAATCCTAAGACAATCGATGCCACAATGAAAAAGATCCGACCATCTTTTTGCTTAACGGATTTGGATGCTTTATCTCAAAAATATAACCTATCACCCGCCCGCTACCCCCACCGCTATCTTAAAAGGTCTGACTCTAACACTCGCACCGCAACAACTAGGACTGATTATAGGTCGCAGTGGTTCTGGCAAAACCACTTTATTAGAAATTTTGGCAGGTTTAGCTCAAGCGACATCGGGCGATATATTCTGGGGTGAACAGGAACTGACGCCTGATCACTTGCAACAACTCGCCGGATTGGTGTTTCAGTTTCCTGAACGGCACTTTTGTGGGAGTACGGTGCTAGAGGAATTGCGAATGGGACACCCGGAATTGGGTTCAGAACGGGTTCAGGAAGCTTTAAGTGAAGTTGGACTCGGTGAGATTTCTCTGTATACGTCTCCTCATGCTCTCAGTGGCGGTCAACAGCGACGTTTAGCCTTAGCGGTTCAGTTGATTCGCCAACCAACAGTATTGATGTTAGACGAACCAACAGCCGGACTGGATTGGTCAATGCGCCGCCAGCTAGCAAGTTTGCTCTTAAAACTCAAGTCCCATTGGACTTTACTGGTTGTGACTCACGATGCGAGTGAGTTATTGCAAATTGCTGACTGCTGTTGGACAATCCAACAGGGTGAACTTAACTCCGTTGACCCGGCTAGTCTGGGACAAAAAGCGGTTGTTAGGAGTCATTAGAGAGGGAACAGGGAACAGGGAACGGGGAACAGTCTGATGCACAATACACAATTGCTCCCGGAAATGGTCGAGGTTTGGCAAGAAACCTTAAATTGGCAACCTAATGAAAGTCAACAACGGCAGTTTCAGCGCCTGTATGCTGGGATTTTGGCAGGGAATCGCCAGTTGAATTTAACCCGCATCACCCAACCGGAGGAATTTTGGGAAAAGCATTTATGGGATTCGCTGCGAGGTGTGGTTTCTCTGTTGTCAGGGGAGGAGAAACCGCTGAAAATTATTGATATTGGTACAGGTGCAGGATTTCCGGGATTGCCTGTCGCGATCGCGCTTCCTTTGAGTTCGGTGACGTTACTCGATTCGACGCGCAAAAAAATTACCTTTCTCGATACCCTGATTCCCCAGTTAGCCATCCCTAATGCTACCACTGTACTCGGTCGGGCAGAAAAAGTTGGACAACAACGTCACCATCGCCAACGGTATGATATCGCCCTCGTTCGTGCCGTGAGTTCGGCATCGGCTTGTGCGGACTATGCTCTACCCTTCCTGAAGCCAGGGGGTTTAGGGATTTTGTATCGGGGTCACTGGACAGAGGCCCAAATGGATGACTTGAAGGGGAAAGTGGAACAATTAGGAGGTGCGATCGCATCGGTTGAATCCTTTACCACGCCCCTATCTCATAGCGTCCGCCACTGTTTGTCCTTAAGAGTCATCCCTGATCCGACTTGATTACCCCGACTCGTGAGTCCTCAATCGCTCACATCTGTTAAAAACCCAAATATTTCTGTTATACTAGCTTGCCTGCGGCAATTTGTGTTAGGTTAACAATAGTGTAAATATTCTGTAATAATTAGAGATATAAGCCCAAGCATTAGCTTCAAACCTAATAATTACGACCCGGAGTTCATAAAAGGATCGTAGCTAAACCGTGTAAATGGTCAAAAGAGTTTGATTTTATTACATCAGTCTGTGCTGTTGAGGTTGGTCAGGATCAGTGAAAAAATATCTGGACGTAGCAATAGTTCATCCATTTTCTCGATCCTGAGCTACCCCAATTGCTGGTGTATGCTCATGGATTTGAATTTCAATCACATCTGGAGGTATCTCTCATGTCCGTTCGTCTTTACGTTGGCAACCTGCCTAAAGAACCCGTTGATCGCGATGAACTGCAAGCAATTTTTGCCGAAGCGAGTCCATCGGTTTCCACAAAAGTGATTAAAGATCGCAAAACGGGAAAATGTCGCGGCTTTGGCTTTGTCACCGTTCCCAATGATGAGTTGGCTGAGCAAATTATTGAGCAATTCAACGGTCACGTCTTTAAAGACAGCACCTTGAAAATCGAAAAAGCCCAGCCCAAGTCAAAAAGTGCCAGTGAGGAGGAATCTCGCCCATCTGGAGGTGGTGCTAGTGCTCCTGGACGTCGGGGAGGGGGTAATAAAAAATCCAAACGGAGTTCTTCCCCCTCCCAAACACCCGATTCTGGTTCAGTTCAACCTGACCCCCGGTGGGCGGCTGATTTGGCAAAACTCAAGGAACTTTTGGCGGCACAACCGAATAATTCCTAGAGTTGGTCTGAATCAAAAGCCAAACCCACTTAACTCGAACACAGACAAAGGCGGCGTTAGAAAACCCGCGCTAACCGTAGGACACGGTAAAGGCAGATTATTGTGCTAAAAATTTACCGTGTCTGCCTTTGTTGGCAAATTTCAGGTAACGTTGATCGCTAAATCTCTACCGACAATGATACTCTTACTTTTGGGGTGACCCCTGACATCTGGGCATCGTTAAACCAACGATGAAATATACCCAATCCTGAGTAATTCATAACGAACAAGGAGATTTTAGTATGAGTGCAGAAACTGACCCCGTGAAGCTGATGAAGCAAGAAGTCGGCAAAGCGGCGGCTGAACGGGTGAAATCCGGGACGATTGTTGGCTTAGGTACAGGTTCAACGACCGCTTATGCGATTCAGTATATCGGCGATCGCATCAAAAAAGGTGACCTGAAGGATATTAAGGGGATTCCCACATCATTTCAGGCAGAGGTTTTAGCTAAAGAGCATGGTATTCCCTTAACTAGCTTAGATGCCGTAGACCATATTGATGTTGCCATTGATGGCGCTGATGAAGTTGATCCGCAAAAGAATTTGATCAAAGGCGGTGGTGCGGCGCATACTCGTGAAAAAGTTGTGGATTCTCTAGCCGCTCAATTTATTGTGGTTGTCGATAGTGGTAAGCTGGTTGATCGTCTAGGTTCAACGTTTAAACTGCCTGTAGAAGTTATTCCCATGGCTTATGCACCTGTGATGCGGGCGATTGAGAAATTGGGGGGAAAACCTGAATTACGCATGGGGGTCAAGAAAGCTGGACCCGTGGTAACCGATCAGGGAAATATGGTAATTGATGTTACCTTTGATTCTATTGATAACCCAGGTGAATTAGAAAAGACACTTAATAATATTCCTGGTGTTTTAGAGAATGGTTTATTTGTCGGTGTAGCTAATGTGGTGCTAATCGGTGAAGTGAAAGATGGTAAACCGCTAGTGCGCGAGATGTAATCGGTTATCCCCATACCAGCAAAATTTGTGTGAGTTACCAAGTAGGGGCTTGGTTACCAAGCCCCTACTCCCCATCACCGTAATTATGGGTATTCAACCGGACATAATATCACCTGTTTTCCAACGGAATTTTTACTATAAATTCAGTTCCTTGCTCAGGAGTTGAAGTGCAATAGATTTGCCCTTTGTGTTTTTCCACGACAATCTGATGGCTAATTGATAATCCTAAACCCGTACCGCTACCGACAGGCTTGGTGGTAAAAAATGGGTCAAATATTTTTGGCATAATATCTTCCTTTATACCCGAACCATTGTCGGAAATTCGGATAACAATAAAGTTCTTTTTCGCTTTTCCATCGTCCATGGTTGGTTGTTTGAGTCCAGGATATATCTCAGTAGAGATAGTAATGAATCGTGGTGAAGGTTGGTTTTCCAAAGCATCGATCGCGTTATTCAAAATATTCATAAATACCTGATTCAACTGACTGGCATAACAGGTTACTAAGGGCAATTGACTATAATGTTTAATCACCTGAATCCCTCGGCTATTACCTGCTGTCTTGAATCGGTGCTGTAAGATTACCAGGGTGTTATCAATGCCTTCATGAATATCAACCCGCTTTATTTCTTTTTCATCCAAGCGAGAAAAGTTTCTTAAGGATAGAACAATGGCACGGATGCGATTGGTGCCAACTTCCATCGATTTGAGCAGATTTTGCCAATCGTAGAGTAGAAATTCTAGGTCAATTTCTTCAATAAGTTGTTGAAGTTCTGCTGTGGGAGTGGGATAGGTCTTTTGGTAAGTCTGAATCAGACGAATTAAATCTTGAAAATATTCCTTAGCGTGGGTCAGATTACCATAAATAAAACTGACAGGATTATTGATTTCGTGTGCCACACCTGCAACCATTTGCCCAAGACTGGACATTTTTTCGCTGTGAATTAATTGAGCTTGGGTGCGTTTTAGTTGATTTAAAGTGAGTTCCAAATCTAAGGCTTGTTCTTGTGTCTTTTGCAATAATTGAGCCTGCTGTACGGCGACGCCAAACTGAGTGGCTATCTGCACCACAACACTAATTTCTGATTCTCGCCAAGGGCGAGGACTAGAATTTTGATAAATGGCGAGTAATCCCCAAAGTTTTTGACCACAAAATATAGGCGCATTGATGTAGGCTTTGGCTTGAAATCGTTCCAGGAGATTGATATAACAGGGGGTAAATCCAGCTTGATAAATGTCTGCGACAACTCGATAGGTTACGCCTTGGCTATAAGCACCGCCTTGAGTGTCTTTGAGATAAGTATCTTGTAGCGAGTCATCGGATGGGGGATTGGATACAGAAGGGTTTTCTGAACCATCCCAGGTTTTGATGATACAACGTTCTGATTCTAGAGCATCGGCTTTGAGAGACGGATCATTTTGCTGTTCTGTCGTCAGAGTCACCCAGCCATCCGCCACAGACTCAGCCACAAACTCGCCACTCCAATCGGGATTGAACCGATAGATGGCGACGCGATCGCATCCCAAGACATGGCGCAATTCTTCTGTTGTCGTCGTGAATATTTTGTCAAGATCGAGGGTTTGACGCATCCGTTGTAAGACAGTCGCGATCGCACTCTCCCGCAACGCACTCTCCCGTAAGGCTTCCTCTACCCGTTTGCGCTCAATTGCTGTAGCAATGATATTGGCAATCGTTTGCAAAAAGTAAATATCATCGTCCGTAAATTGGCGTTTCTGGGTAGTATACACCCCTAACACACCAAAGGGTTGGTTTTGACCCGGAATTCTCATACTCATCCCACTGACAACGCCGTGATCCTGGAGTAAAGGTGACCCCTGAAATCGTGTCTCTGTGCGTAAGTCTGTGACAATAATTGGTTCCCTACAGAGCAAAGTATAACCCGCTTGAGACTCTTTTTCACTTCTCACCCTGGCTTGACCAACTAATCCCCTTTTCCAACCGAATCCTGCTAGAAGAAGTAACTCCTCTCCATTCGGTAAACATTCCATAATTTGGCAATAGTCTACATTCAAAGTTTTGGCAATCAGGGTAACTGTCCAATCCATTAAGATGGATAAATCTGCCTCAATTAATGCCTCTTGACCCAGTTGCGCGATCGCGGCTTCTTGGCGTTGACGAATTTGCCAGGATGCTTCAGCTTGTTTTCGCCCGGTGATATCACTCACCCGTACCAAATGCATTTTCTGACCTGCTACATCAATTGCTCGAACCGCCAAGTTTCCCCAAAATACCTTACCTTTTTTACTAATATATTCTAACTCTTGATGCCAATATCCGTACTGCTTCACTTCATGGGCGATAGAATGGAGTTTTTCAGCCGTAAACCTTTCTTTCTGTAGGAGATGTCCCTCTGTATTAAGTAACTCTTGCTTGTGTTTGGCTTCAAAGAGTTCCACGGCACGGCGATTACAATCTAAAATTAAAAGGGTTTCTGCATCAACTAGAAATATTGCATCAGCCGATTCATTAAATATGTATTTAAATAAATCTTGAACACGAGAGTCTTCTTGGGCTTTAGTAGCCGAATGGGAGATTAGCATAGTTATCCAAGGGGCGATCAGAATGACTATCCCTGTCGTACTCACGAATAGTCCTAGACATAAAATAATCGTCGTGGATCTGTTAATATTTTTAGGCTGGAGAAACTTGTTAATTTTAGCTAAATTTAACTGACTATAAGCATTGCCGAGAAAATTTGGGAGGGTCGGGTCTACTCTATAGGGCTGTATATTGGGTCTACTGGGTAAATTGCTCTGACTGAGATAAATGGCATTCACAGGGATAGGATGAATCAGAGCAGGAGTAGCTGAGTCAGTAGGGAGGATCGGCTGGACGCGATCGCGAGTGTCATGATGTAATTGAGAAGCCACTTCATTGACGGTTTGTCCATTGCTGAAAGCCACATATCCCACTAACCCTACTATCGCGGCAATTGGCACGACAAAGGGGATAATCAAGATGGTTTCCAGAGACGTTTGTCTCAAATCCTGGCAAATGAGGTGGTAAAGTATTCTAATACACATAAGAAGTGCAGATGCGAGCAAAACCACACTTCAGATTAACATTCCTGATTAGGGTCAGGTAGTATTGCGCGAATGCAGTAGCCATCAGCAGCAGACATGGTAACCGAGTATCTGAATCAAAAGTATTTCAGTATAGTGACATCCTCCTACACCGACCCTAAGTGGGTACGGTGTAGGCTTCCTTTGTCGTAACCTTACGGTTGCGCTTTCGGCGTTTTATAGTGGGGAATATGCCCAGCCCCACTTTCTTGATATTGATTGCTGCGTTCCAGTCCCGATCCAAGACAAATCCGCATAAGCATTTATGGATTCGTACTGATAAATCTTTTTCTTGGTAGCGATCGCAACAAGAACATACTTGACTTGTATGATGAGGTTTCACCTTCACCACCGACTTACCAGCTTTCGCAGCTTTGTAAGTGAGAATTGAAAGAAATTGACCCCACCCAGCATCATTGATTGATTTATTTAAACCCGACTTTGCACTTTGACCATTTGGTAGATATTTTCCATGTTTGTCCTGTTTGGGTTTGTTTTTCCGTGATAAGTTCCCCGGCTTGATGTCCTCAACAAAGAACACTTTCTCATTTCGGCTCACCAATCGTGTTGCTGACTCATAGTGGAATTGTTTACGCTTGCGCTGCAACTTTTGGTGATACTTGGATATTTTCTTGGCTAGCTTCCGCCGCGATGCCGACTTATGCGGTTTTCTATCTTTGCGATTAGCTAACTTCACCAACTTTGCCTCAGACTGGCGGTAATGCTGCTGAATCGGCTCCACCTCTCCGTCCGAGGCTGTCCAGAATTTTTCGAGTCCTACGTCCAACCCAAGGGAGTTATCCTCCATTGCCTCTATCTTTGGTGGCTTGAGGCTAGGTACACTCTTGTCCTCCAATGTTAAAGTCACGTACCAGCCGTCTGCCCGATGTGAAACCAACGCTGCCTTAATCGTGAACCCTTCTGGGATTGGACGATGGTAGATAAGCTTGACCTGACCCAATGCAGGCAGGTTGACATAGGCAATATCTCGTCGTGTGCCACCGTTTTGGGTCCGATGAGGGTTAGCAGTAACACTCAAGCAGTCCGACTTCAACTGCGGGATTGAAAACGTCCGGTATCGCCTCACTGATTTAAAGCGAGGTTTTCCGCTTCGCTTCCCATTTAAATCACCTTTAATGAAACGATTAAATGTATCTTCTACCCGTTTAATTGCCTCTTGGATGACTTGGGAGTGAACTCCTTCGTATAGGTATTTATGAGACTCCCGTGACCAATGGGTTGCCCGTTTCTGGGAATAGTAAGTCGGCTGATCTTTCAGTTGTGGTAAATGGGTGATACAAATTGAGCAAGCATTGACTGGAGTCCTATTGCACTCCCACCAGTTAAACCGTTCCTCCAGCATCAGATTGTGTATTCGACACAACTTGTACAACCAATCATTTAGCTGATTTAACTGTTCCTTGCTTGGTACTATCCGATACTGATAGTTTAACTTAAATCTGTCTTGGCTTCGCTTCAATAAAGTATCACCTCCTTGACTATAATTGTACTACCTTGGTCATGAATATTCAGAACAAAAAGGAAACAACTTTCCAAGGGAATGCAATTCATCCCACGCCTCCCTATCGGGTAGGACGTGGGATGAATTGCCGAATCAGCAAAATCACTCAATTGGATAACTCCAATGGGTGATGTGTACATGAGTACTCCTGCCCTATCTTAAAGAAAGGTTATATCTATCCCAACCCCAGCCTCCCCCCAAGAGGGTATCTATCCGTACTTTTTCCCTCCTGAACAGAATTTTCGGATTTCCCCCAATCAACCGCCTGGTCAAGAGTGCGCTACAATGTAAAGTAGTGTTAAGGAAAGTCACCCGATATTCATTAACTTATCTTTACAAAACTAGCGACCTCGAGCCGTAAAAGAGGAATAACCGTGACTCAGACAGCCCCAAATCCCAACCAGAAAACCCAATTAAATCCTTCTCCTATCCCTAAACCTGCCGAACTCAAACAGGATGTCGATGTCGTCTTCTATGTCCCTGACGCTGAACCTGACCCCTTTGAGCAGGATGCAGATGGCTATGTCGTACCTGAAACTCACAAATCTAACCCGGGTTGGCTATCTGGAGGAAAGGGGCTGTTTTTAGGCATCGGCATTGGTGTCCTCTTAGCCTTAGGGGCTACCCGTTTAGTTTCTTCTCAACAGTCACAGGCACCCACAGCAGCACCTCCTGTCGCCACCTCATCTGCCCCTAGTCAAAGCGTAACCGTAGCCCAGGTAGCATCAGAAAGCGTCAGCCGCAGCTTAGACGCCACAGGAAGCGTTGCTGCTTTTGAGATGAGTCCAGTTATGTCTAAGGCGACAGGCTTACAGATTCAACAGGTACTAGTAGAACAAGGGCAGGTTGTCAAAGCAGGACAATTATTAGCCCGTCTTGATGATTCGGTGCTTCAGGCACAATTAAATCAAGCCCAAGCCTCCGTTGCTCAAGCCGAAGCCCGCCTCGCGGAACTTCGGGCAGGTTCCCGTAGCGAAGAAATTGCCCGTGCCAAAGAAGCCGTCAGCAGCGCTGAATCTGCCGTTACCGCCGCCGAGTCAGACTTAGAATTAGCCAGAACACGGGTTGAGCGCAATAAAATACTCCAATCTGAAGGTGCCATCGCCCGCGATCGCTTAGATGAAGTCTACAATCAAGAACGCAGCACCCGTTCCCAACTCGAACAGGCACAAGCCCGGTTACGAGAAGCAAAGCAGCAACTTGCCCAGCTCGAAGCAGGACCTAGGCGGGAAGTAATTACCCAAGCCGAAGCCCAACTAGCACAGGCACAGGCACAAGTGCAATCCACCATGGCACAACTCAACAACACGCGAGTCGTTGCCCCCGTCAGTGGTAAAATCGCCGAACGCGATGCCCGTGTGGGAGATGTCACCTCCTCCTCCCAAACTCTATTCAAAATAATCGAAAATGGACGCCTAGAACTGGTTGCCAAGGTTCCCGAAACTCAACTTCCCCAAATTCGTCCGGGACAATCAGTGATCATTACCTCAAACGCCGATAGTAGCTTAAAACTATCGGGCAAGGTTCGGGAAATTGACCCGATGGTGGATGAAGCCTCCCGTCAGGCGAAGGTGAAGATCGATTTACCCGCCTCAGCCTCATTAAAACCAGGCATGTTTTTACGGGCATCGATTACCACCTCAGCCTCCCAAGGGCTAACCCTACCCGCCAAAGCGATACTGCCCCAAAGTGACGGCAGTGCGCGAGCCTATATCCTGCAACCCGATAACACCGTCAAAGCCCAGCCTGTTGAGGTGGGAGAACCCCTCGGTGATAATCGTGTTGAAATTAAAAGTGGGTTGTCTCCTCGCGATCGCGTCGTGGTTAAAGGTGCCGCTTATCTCAAAGATGGCGATAAAGTTAATGTTGTCAACTGATTGAGTCAATAGTCCAAAACAAGTACGGGAGAACATTCTCATCCCGTAACCATCCCATTACTCTATTTTTAGACTAAATCCAAAGCGGAGTTTGGGTTATACTCAACCTAGGAGGACTAAGCTGTTTTTCCTTAACACTACTCATGAGATTTATTAGTCCCAAAACTGACTTTGCCTTTAAGAAAATTTTTGGCTCAAACCGCAGTAAGAAAATCCTGATCAGCTTTCTTAACGCTATGGTTTATGAAGGCAAAAACACCATAAAATCATTAGAAATAATCGATCCCTATAATCCGGGTAGTACCAGCACGCTTAAAGATACTTATCTCGATGTTCGGGCAGTTTTAGATAATGGCTCTACAGTAATCATCGAAATGCAAGTCTTAAACGTTGAAGCCTTCGAGAAACGAGTAATTTACAATATTGCCAAGGCTTATGCGAACCAATTAGATATGGGAGAACAGTATACAACCTTACGACCATTTATTGCTTTGAGTATTGCTGATTTTTTGCTATTTAAAAATAGCTCACAAATGATTAATCGGTTTCGACTCAAGGAAGAAAAACAGCTATTTAACTATCGAGACGAGTTAACATTGATTTTTATAGAGTTACCAAAATTTAATAAAGAACTATCAGAATTAGAAACCCTTAGCGATAAATGGATTTATTTTCTCAAAGCTGCCCCCAGTTTAGAGATGATTCCCGAATCCCTAGGGGCAGTACCGGAAATAGAAGAAGCGTTAACTATTGCCAGTCGTGCTAATTTAAGTCATCAAGAATTAGAGGAGTTGCACAAGCAGGAAGTATTTATCGGCGATAGGAAGGGTGAAATTGCTCTGGCAAAAATTGAGCAGAATTTAAAATTTATTTCCCTGGTAATCGAACAGAAATTCGGAGCAGTTAATCCAGAACTAATGACGACTATAGAAAAATTATCTTTGTCAGAATTAGAGCGTTTGATTGAGACGATTTTGACGTTTCAAGCCATGGAAGACTTGGAACGTTGGTTAGATAATTTTAGATAATTAATTACAATTATAATTACACTCACCCTAAACCTGATAGCGCTCGCAGCGCAACTACAAACGAAGTTTATGTCTTTCCACCTCTCCGCTTGGTCAATTAAAAAACCAGTTCCTACTGTCGTCTTATTCCTAATTTTGGGCATCTTTGGTTTGGTGTCCTTTTTTCGATTAGGAATTGACAGTAATCCAAATATCGATATTCCCGCCGTGATGGTAACGGTTACCCAACCCGGTGCAGGACCGACAGAATTAGAAACTCAAGTCACCAAGAAAATAGAAGATTCGGTGGCGGGGTTGGGAAACATTGATGAACTCACCTCAACTGTGACGGAAGGGATTTCTACCACTACCGTTAGCTTTGTCTTGGGAACCGATAGCGATCGCGCCACGAATGATGTGCGTAATGCCGTTGCCCAAATTCGCCAAGATTTGCCCCAGGATGTGAATGAACCGATTGTCAAGCGTCTAGAATTTGCTGGCGGTTCAATTATGACCTACGCCGTGGCATCTGAGACGCGATCGGTCGAGCAATTAAGCGATTTAGTCGATCGCACGATTAGCCGCGCCCTCCTGAATGTACCCGGTGTGGCTCAAATTGACCGTTTGGGCGGTGTGGATCGCGAAATTAGAGTTGACCTTGATCCGAGTCGTTTACAAGCTTACGGAATTACTGCCACCCAAGTCAATGATCAAATCCGGAATTTAAACATTGACTTACCTGGAGGGCGGGGAAATGTCGGCGGAAGTGAGCAAAATATTCGGACTCTGGGAAGTGCCAAGACGGTTGCGGAATTAAGAGGGTATCGGATTGTTCTCCCCAATGGCGCGACGGTTCCCTTATCCAGTTTAGGGGAAGTAGAGGATAGTTTTGCCGAACAGCGACAGGCGGCGTCTTTGAATGGGGAATCAGTCGTGGCTTTTTCGGTGCTGCGGAGTACAGGTAGCACTTTAGTCACCGTGGAAGAAGGGGTGCGTGAGGCGGTTGCCGAATTGCAGGGAACCCTACCAAACGATGTGAATCTTGAACTGATTTTCACCCGTGCTGATGCGATTCGGGATTCCTATCAAGCCACCATTGATGCCTTAATTTTAGCCTGTATTCTCACCGTTATTGCCGTGGGATTGTTTTTGCGGGATTGGCGAGTGACGCTGATTACAGCTACAGCTTTACCTCTGTCAATTATTCCCACATTTGGGGTGATGAAAGCCCTCGGTTACACCCTAAACGGGATGACTCTCTTAGCCTTAGCTTTAGCTGTAGGTAACTTGGTCGATGATGCGATTTGTATGGTTGAAAACATCGACCAACATTTAGATATGGGTAAAAAGCCCTTTCAAGCCGCATTGGATGCCTCACGAGAAATTGGTTTAGCTGTGGTGGCGACAACAGCCACAATTGTGGCGGTGTTTATTCCTGTGGCATTTATGGGGGGTATACCGGGTCAGTTTTTCCAACCCTTTGGCGTCACTGTTGCTGTATCCACCATGTTTTCTACGCTGGTGGCTTGTACCATGACACCAATGTTGAGTGCTTATTTGCTTAAACCGAAAGGGAACGGGCAACAGGGAACCGGGAAAAAACGGATTCACCCTTACCGCAATATCCTCAATTGGGGATTGCGCCATCGGATTACGACTTTATTAATGGCGGTTGTCTTCTTTATCGCTAGTTTACAACTGGTGCCGTTAATTCCCAAGGGTTTATTTGGTAGTGGAGATACGGGATTGAGTACGGTGATGGTTGAACTCCCACCCGGATCGACCCTGAGTGACACAAAAGATATCATGGCACAACTCAACCAGTCGTTGCAAGAAAATCCAGCGGTTGAGAAAGTTTTTGCTACGGCGGATCAGATAAATTCGGCTACTGTCTACGCCAACCTGCTACCCAAGGATGAACGCGAGGTTTCCCAGCAGGAATTTGAACAACAAATGCGCCAGGTGTTCCAAACCATTCCAGGGGCGCGGATTAGTTTCCAAAGTCAAGGTGCTGGGGGAGGAGGTAAGGATTTATCGATTGTTCTCAAGAGTGAAAATGCCCCCGCCTTGACGCAAACGGCGGAAAGCTTGGAAAAGCAGATGCGGGATATTCCGGGATTGGTGGAAGTTACTTCTAGTACCAGTTTAGTTAAGCCGGAAATTGTGATTCAGCCTGATCCAGAACGGGCGGCGGATTTGGGTGTTTCTGTGGGCGCGATCGCTCGCACGGCATCCTTGGCTTTAATTGGGGATAATGAGTCGAATCTGGCAAAGTTTGATTTAGCAGATCGGCAAATTCCGATTCGGGTACAACTTGACCCGGAAACTCGCGAAGATATTAGTACCCTGAAAAATTTACAGGTTCCCAGTCAAAATGGGACTCTGGTGCCCATTAGTGCGGTTGCTGATATTCGTTTGGGGAGTGGTCCTGCCCAAATTGACCGTTTTGATCGCAATCGTCAGGTATCGGTAGAGGCAAATTTAGAAGGAATTGCCCTGGGAGATGCGTTAGAAAAGGTGAAAGCATTACCCGCGATGAATCCCCTCCCGCCAGATGTGGCTGAGGAACCGGCTGGGGATGCCAAGATTATGCAGGATATTTTTACCCGGTTTGCCACCGCATTAGGGGCGGCGATTCTCTCGATTTATGCGATTTTGGTCTTGCTTTATAACAATTTCTTGTATCCGTTTGGGATTTTAGTGGCACTCCCGTTATCGGTGGGTGGGGCGTTACTGGGGTTGTTAGTGACGCAGAAAGAATTGGGTTTGTTTGCTTTAATTGGCATTGTTTTGCTGATGGGATTGGTGACTAAAAATGCCATTTTGTTAGTAGACTTTGCTTTAGCCGGGATGCAGGAAGGGAAACCCCAGTTTAAAGCGGTAGTGGAGGCGGGAGTGTCTCGGTTACGTCCGATTCTGATGACTTCGGTTTCCACGATTGCTGGGATGATGCCCATTGCCTTAGAATTAGGGGCGGATGGCGAGGTACGCAGTCCCATGGCGATCGCGGTAATTGGTGGGTTTACGACTTCAACCCTGTTAACTTTGGTGGTGGTGCCGGTGTTATTTACTTATGTGGATAACTTGTATCACTGGATTCGGGGGTTATTTGGGGGGAAGAAAAAGCCGGTTCAGTTATAAAACGGTAGGGGTGCAGGCTCCGTGCATTAATAACCCTATTTTTTGTTGTAGACTATATCACAGCTAAAAAAGGTAGTTTAACTTATGGCTTTATCTGAATTTCTCAAGAAAAAGACTTCATTGGCGTTCAATAAATACGACATATCTAATGATGGAGTTTTAACAGTATCAGACTTTGAGGAAATAGCTCAAAAGGTTGCTCAAAAGCTGGGGGTTGATTCAGGTTCTCCAGAGCATGACAAAATTACGGCTGCTTATCGTGCAATCTGGGATGGTTATTTTAAACCTGCTGATGTTGATGGTAACAATAAAGTAGTTCTGGAAGAATACATCAAGGCTTGTGAACGTTTTATCGAGTCGCCTAACGCAATAGAAATTGGTATGGACTTGAATAAAATGCTTTATGACGCGATTGATTTAGATGGTAGCGGAAGTATTGATGAAAAAGAGTTTAGTGTTTTCTTGACGACAATAGGGAGTTCGGAAGCCAACGCTAAAATTGCTTTTTCCCATATTGATACGGACAAGAATGGTTTGATATCCCGAGAGGAATTTGCCCAGAATTTGTATGACTATCACACAAGTGAAGATACACAATCACCCGCCAATTGGTTTTACGGTTCTATGTGAACGTATTTCCTTTCTGTTCTCACTTGAGTTTCTCCCTTCCCGGGTGGTGGATTGAGGCGTGATTGAGGCGTTGTTGTTCTCTGATTCTGTTAATCTTATCTATCCCGATCGGAAGACGCGATCGCACATCCATTCAACCTCCGACAACCGAGGGACAGGGCGACCCGATCCTCTGTAGGGGCGGGTTTTACTACTATCTTTTCGGTTGCACCTCAATGTGAATAAACCCGCCCTGTTTCTCTAGTTGTTGATTAAGCCAAGCGGGTCGCCCCTACATGAGGATTACAGGGGTTGGACAACTGGTGGAATGGGAATGCAATTATCCACCTGTTAGAAGATGTGCGATCGCATCAAACCGATAAGATGTAGTAAGTAAGTCGGTGGAAATAAACTCAACACTCCACCAGTTCTGTAAGGAGTTCTCAAACCCTTACAAATAACGAAGGACAAATGACGAATGAATCCCCAGTTACCGCCTAAAAAAGCATTATTCTTAGTCAACCGTCAGTCTCGTCACGGACAGGAGCATCTATCCGAAGCCATGGATCAACTTAAGCAATTGGGTGTGACTTTACTGGAAGAATTAACCGAAGATCCACTAAAGCTTCCAGAAATAATCCGTCACTATCAACATCAGGTAGACTTAGTAATCATTGGTGGTGGTGATGGTACGCTTAATGCAGCGATAGAGGGGTTAGTGGATACTCAGTTACCGTTAGGCATTTTACCCTTGGGAACGGCGAATGATTTGGCTCGGACGTTGGAAATTCCCGTTGATTTACTGAAAGCTTGCGAGGTGATTGCTAAAGGTCGATCTCATAAAATAGACTTGGGCTTGGTTAATGATAAATACTTTTTTAATGTTGCCAGTTGTGGGTTAAGTGTGCAAATTACTCAGTCCCTTACCAAAGAAGCCAAAAGTCGCTGGGGAGTTTTAGCGTACCTAGCTACAGCGTTAAAGGTAATTTGGCACGCGCGTCCTTTTCGGGCAGAAATTCGCATGAATGGAGAATCAATTCAGATTAAAACGATTCAAATTGCCATAGGGAATGGGCGACATTATGGTGGGGGAATGACCGTGTTTCATGATGCCAAAATTGATGATCAAAAGCTGGATTTTTACAGTCTGGAAATGCATCATTGGTGGCATATTTTATCTATACTACCTGCGTTATGGCAGGGACGTCACGCGGATTTACCGGGAGTCCGTACTCTCCATGGTACAGAATTTGAGATTTATACTCGCAAACCTCGTTCTATTAATACGGATGGAGAAATTACTACTTCTACGCCAGCAAAATTTCGCCTGATTCCACAAGGGATATCTGTTTTGGTTCCGCGATCGCGATGATTGGGGATTGGGGATTGGGGATTATTGGGAATTGATGATTGGAGATTGGGCGAAGCATTCGCGTTGCGATGTTAGTATAAAACCGATACATACGGGCGCGAATGCGAGAACCCCTACGAACCCCTACGAACCCCTACGAACCCCTGTTCCCTTTCCCTTACAGGATTACCGTAAAAATTGATCCTTGGGGTTGGTTGTCTTCGACGAATATTCTACCATGATGCGCCTCAATTACCATTTTACAAAAGGTTAAGCCTAAGCCAATCTGAGAAACCCCACTCATTAAATCTCCCACTTCATATTTGTCAAAAATATGGCGCTTGCGCTCTTCACTGATTCCTAAACCGGAATCAATAATCTGAAGCTGGGCTTTTGAGTTGGGAAAATCTGAAGACAGGGATTCATCGTGATAACTCACTCTGAGAATAACCAAACTTTCTGGAGGTGAAAATTTAATCGCGTTGGAAATTAAGTTCTCCAAAACCCGATGAAATAAATTCATATCGATTAAAAGAGACTCTGGGGATTCTCCTAGCTTGCTGATCAGTTGAATATTTTTCTGTTCAGAAATCGATTGAAACTGAAGGGTTACTGTAGACACTAATTCATTGAGATCCACAAACGTCCGATTCAAAACCAGTTTACCCGACTCCATTTTCGCCAACATTAACAAATTATCGATCATGGAGTTGAGTTCACGACTGGAGTCAGCAATAATTTGCAAGCGCTGTAAATCCTTATTATTGGTGGAAGTTTGCAATAACAAGTCGCTACAAAGTAAGATATTAGTCAGGGGATTTCTTAAATCATGGACGATCATATTCGACAGATCTTCCCGCAGACGCAATGTAGCTTCTAGGGCGTCATATTGCTGCTTGATGCGTAACATCGAGCGCACCCGCGCCCGCAGTTCAATTCCGCTGACGGGTTTGGTGATAAAATCATCAGCACCCGCATTTAGCGATCGCGCCAAGTCTTCTTTTGAGTTGAGTGCGGTTACAATAATCACGGGAACGTGTTTCCAATGGGAATCGGATTTGATCGTGCGGCAAACTTCAATCCCATTTAACTTAGGCATCATCACATCGAGTAATATCACATCCGGTTCCACGGAGTCAAGCAGGTTTAACGCTTCTTCACCACTTGAAGCATAAAATAAATCATACCCCTCTCGATATAGATGGGCTTCAATCACATCAAAGGCATTCGGATCATCATCCACGATTAAGATAGACGTATTCTGATTTAGGCTAGCCATAGGTAGCAACGGTGAGGTAAGGATAGGGAAACATGAAAAACTTATCAATGGATAATTAATAATTGATAATTGACAATTGATTAATTGGGTCTAAAACCTCTTCGTTTACGAAGAAATTAAAAAAGATTTTCCTTAATTTCAATCCTCTTCTTTTAAGGAGAGGTCATTATCCATTGTTCA
>NZ_JAVKEW010000218.1:0-7338 GCF_040226375.1 Coleofasciculus sp. G2-EDA-02
GAAAGTACCCAACGTGGCATCGGCGGATGAAACGGGAAATCCCGTTCGCGTAAGCGTGGCGTAAGCCAAGACGAATAAAACCGTCCTTGTTTTTAGAAGTTGGAAGCTCCAACTTCAGCGGATCTTGTTGGGGTACTTCACCCGAAACCGTCTCGACACAAGCTGTGGCGACACAACGGTAACAAAATATGGTCTGGTGGAGGGTTAAGACTAACTCCGGATTAGCTACCCCCGTTATAACAAAGTCCGCGCAGGCGGACTTTGTTTGTGTAGCAGTGATTTCAATCGCCTCCTCTTGCTTAGATTGTTTCTCGAAGTTTTCCCGCCGTTAACGCATCTAATGGCATTTGAAATAAATACCCTTGAGCATAGTCACAATGCAGCGTCAGTAGTTGAGTCAATTGCTCCTTTGTTTCTACCCCTTCGGCAATGACTTGCATTCCCAGACTATCTGCCAACATGATAATCGTGCGGACGATTTGCAGGGGTAAGCCTTTTGTGCGATCGCTCATACCGGATTGAGTATTCCCTCCTTTATCTATGCCAATATTACTAATCAAAGACTGATCAATCTTAATCGTATCAATAGGAAATCGATGTAAATGACTTAAGGAAGAATAACCCGTGCCAAAATCATCAATACATAAACCAATCTGGCGATCGCGCAATTGTTTGAGCCGCTCTTCTGCTGTCTGTGGATCTGCCAGTAAGCAGCTTTCAGTAATTTCCAACTTTAAATGACGCGGATGCAGATGCGTCTGTTGCAGAATTTCGTCGAGGTGTTCTAGGAGTTCGGGTTGTAAGAACTGTTTGCTGGAAAGATTGACATAAATCGTCAATTGATGATTAACGTCTCCAGTTTGAAAACTATCCCCAACCCCCTCATGCCAACATTCTAACTGGCGACAGGCTTGGCGCAACATCCACCAGCCTAGGGGAATAATCAATCCCGTTTCCTCTGCCATGGGGATAAATTCACTGGGGTTGACTAATCCTCGCGTGGGATGATGCCAGCGCAATAGTGCCTCAAACCCAGCAATCTGATGAGTCGAGAGAGATACTATCGGCTGATAGTAAACCTCAAATTCCTGATTTTCCACCGCCCGCCGCAACTCAGTTTCCAACTGCAAGACGCTGAGGGCATTTTGGTGCATGGTGAGGTCAAATACCTCATAGCGCGATCGCCCCAATGCTTTTGCCCGATAAAGTGCCGTGTCAGCATCCCGCAATAAATCTTCTGGGCGATCATAGTGGATGATATCCCCCTCCTGTCGGATCTCCCGACTTAAAACAATCCCCACACTCGCCCCCGTAAATACTTCATGTCCATCTAAATTAAACGGGGCTGACAATTCTTGCTGAATTCGTTCTGCCACCCGGGTAGCATGGTGAATGTCTTCAATATCCTCTAGCAGTATAGTAAACTCATCCCCACCCAACCGAGCCACCGTATCCTCTGTCCGCAAACAGGATTCTAAGCGACGGGCAATGCCAATCAGCAGTTGATCCCCAATCAAATGCCCTAAACTATCATTGACCACTTTAAAGCGATCTAAATCCAAAAATAGTAGGGCAAATCGATAGGTAGGATGCCGTTTGGCTCGCTCTACAGTATGACCTAAGCGATCCATAAATAAAGCACGATTAGGCAATCCTGTCAATGTATCGTAAAATGCCCGGGCTTGCAGTTGGTCTTTTGCCAATTTGTGTTCAGTGATATCTTCGACGGTGCCTTCGTAATAGAGCAATTCCCCTGTCATCGTATCGCGAACAGCACGAGCATTTTCGGCAATCCAGATCACACTGCCATCTTTGCGATAGACTTGGGACTCAAAATCAGCCACCGCATCATTTTCTTGCAACAGCCGACTAAACTCAGTCCGTCGCTGGGGATCAACATAAAGCTGATGTTCAATATCCGTCAGTCGCGCCATCAATTCATCGGGAGAGGAATAGCCATATAAACGGGCAAGTGCTGGATTGGCGCTAATATAATGCCCATCAGCGGTGGATTGGAAAATTCCTTCCAAGGCATTCTCAAAAATACTGCGATATTTAGCCTCTGCCTGTTGCAACGCCTGTTCTGCCCGTTTGCGTTCGGTAATATCCCGTGCTATCCAAACCACTGAGTCTGCCAACGTGGGGGAAATCGTCGCCGCAAACCAAACGTCGCGATCGCCCACGGGTAAACTATACTCAATATTCACACGCGAACAAGTCGCGATCGCTTCCTGAATATACACCAAAAACTGATCAGCTTGAGCTGGGGCAAAGAGTTGATGCAAGGTTTTGCCCACCAATTCATGGGCATTCTTAGGCAACAGTACAGGCTCAGGATTCGTCGGGGCAATCTTCAGGAAACACCCCGTTTCATCCAAGACAAAAATAGAATCCGTCATCGCCGCCAATAATGCCCGCAACTCTGCCTCAGAGGAACGCAGCGCCACTTCCGCCTGTTTGCGCTCAATCGCTACCCCTAATTGGGCGGCTACTGTAGAAATCAAATCTACCAATCGCTGATCAGTTTGCCACGATTCAAGCCGGAAAAACGTCAACACCGCCAGAACCTCGTCATCAGCCATAATTGGCACCGCCAAGCCAGCCCCTAAACCACAGGCTTTTGCCAAAGATGAGCGCACAAACACCGAATGATTCGCACGGGAAACATCGGGAATCCATTCCGGGTGACGGGATGCCCAAACTCGTCCCGGTAGCCCACAGCCTAAAGCGAAGGTAAAGGCGGGACTATATCGGCAAAAGTCGGCTAAGGTTGATTCATCAGACGCCAAGCTAGGGGCATAGGGGGACATTGCCACTCTATCTGTGCCAGTGGACTTGGGATCATGTCCTTGTCGCCGATTATCATTTCCTTTTACCTTTCCATTTTGCGCCTTCCCTGGGAGCCTCTGATTTCTGGCTTGTGCCTTCCCAGGCATCTCCTCCCCTCTGCGCCAAATCGTGGAACATTCTAAAACCTTACCATCACCACGTTTGACCCAAGCTTCGCCTAAATCCCAATGGGTAGCTTCCCCCACTTTACTCAAAGTGACATACAAGGCTGACTGAAAATCTGGGGCTTCACCAATCGCCTGAGTCATCGTTTGCAAAAGTTCCAGGGCGTCTGTTGCCCACTTGCGCTCGGTGATATCGGTAATAAAGCCCTCTAAAGCCTGCAACTCTCCGTGGCGAGAAAAAATGCCGCAACCTTGTTCCCAAACCCACTTCTGAATTCCGGTTGCTGTGGTAATCCGATATTCTATTTGATAGGGTCGTTTTTCGGTAACGGCGGCTTTTACATCCTGCTTCACCCGTTCTCTATCGTCTGGATGAATTACGTCGCTGAACACTAATGCCCGATTTTCGATTAAATCACGGGGATTGTAGTGGAGTAGGTTAAAACAGCCCTCACTGACAAATTCCATTGTCCATTGACTATCTGCCCGACAGCGATACGCCATCCCGGGGAAATTGCTCATCAGCGTGGCTAGGGTGCGTTGACTTTCTTGCCAAGCGGCTTCGGCTTGCTTGTAATTGCTGATATCAAAGGCACTTAACAGTAGGGCGGGTTTCCCTTGAAATTCAATGATCCGGCTACTCATCTCCAGCCAGCGTTTATCACCGGTTTTGGTTAGGATTTGCACCTCATAGCGACGTTGTGATTCCTGCTCGTTCCATTCACTCAGGGATTTTTTGGGCATTAAGGCGTGGCTACTCGGATGCAGCAAGTCCCATAAATCCATGGTTAACAATTCAGATTGGCTGTATCCTGTAATTTCACAGACTAGGGAATTCACATAGACCAACTGATTGCTTTGGTAGATTAAGGCAGCGGCGGAAATGGTTTCGGCTAAGGTACAAAATTTGACCTCTTGTTCACACAAGGCATTGGCAATTAACTGGCGGCGTGTTGGTTGAGGTGATGTCGCTGTTTGCGGATGTGATGCAGGTAAGGGGGGGAGGGATTCGGGGCGATAGGAGTAGTCTGTAAGCGGCTGGAAAATTGCCACAAAGGCTGAGTCTCCTTTAAATGTTAACCGTTGTAGCGAAACTAGGCTCCAAATCGGCTTGCCCTGGCGACTCGGCATTTTGACGGTGTAATCCCGCAAATAGCCTTGGCTAACTAATATCTGTAATATTACTTGTCGTTGGGTGGGATCGTGATAGAAGGATAGGGTTTGGCGATCGCAAATGGGTTCATTGACGCTGGAACTCTTCTTGCTGCGGCGATCAAAGGTTGAGCTGTAAGGGTCATTTGCATACAGAATCACACCATCCTTTAACCGGGCAATCACCAAGGGTAGGGGAATGCCTTGCACTAGGGTTTGCCATGATAGGGTGTCGCTGTCTCCTCTGCGTGGATGTGTCGGGACACTCAGAAGCTCCAGTACGTTTGTCTCTGGCTCTCGTGGTGTATCTTTTTCCAATAAATGGCTGTAGCTTACCTCTAAATGTTTCACGGCTGCATATAACTCCAACGTCTTGTCCTGGGAAATTTTCTCTTAAGGATGGATGAGGAATGAAATAGTTCTGATTGCGAGAATTAGTTGCTTCCCTCGCCTAAGGCAAGAATGGTGTTGATGATAGATAGCACCGTGAAAAATACAGCGATTTAACCTAAGCGTGCAGTATGCGATCGCATCGCTTACTGCAAACGTTTGTGTCAGCAACCTCCCATCTAGGACAAATGGCACAGACATCAAGGAAGGATTGAGACAAAGGTTTACACTGAGACTTTCCTAGACGAGAAAACCTACACCTGCTCACCCACACCGCCCGATCAACTAAGGGCGTATTGGATTATGGTGAGTTGACACTCCTGACGCCTAAAGGCGTGAGGATTCTTTCTTCTCAGGGACACCGATGTGTTTACCCTCACAAAGCATCTTGACCGTGTGTCCCACGGCTGCAAGTCCACGAATGCAGACTATTTGCGCGGCTGCTACATCCCTATCGGTTGTGTAGCCGCAATACTGGCAGGAGTGAACCCGTTGAGATAGCGGTTTCTTGCCTGTTTCAACTAAACATTCAGGACAAGTTTGACTGGTTTTCTTGGCGTCTACTTTCTGGAAATAAACTCCCCGCTTAAAACAGCACCCTCGAAGAATACCTAGAAATTGCCCCCAACCAGCGTCTAGACACTGCTTAGCTAACATCCCTTTGGCTAATCCCTTGAGGTTGAGATCTTCGGCAAAGACCATACCAGCCCAATCGCACAAGTTATGGGCTAATTCCCAGTGATATTGCTTGCGAGTATTGGCTATCCGTTCATGTAGTCGGCTGACCTTGGCTTGTGCCTTTGCTCGGTTATTTGATCCTAATTGCTTGCGGCTAACCCTTTGTTGCAGCAATCTAAGCTTGCGTTCAAGGCGTTTAAACGGACGCGGATTAGGGAATAACTGACCATTTGACACCGCCACAAAATGACTGATTCCGACATCGATCCCGATGGCTTCTCCGTGGGGAAGAATGTCCGGTACGGGGACATCCCACTGCAAAGTAAGCATTACATACCAACCAGATGCCCGCTTGACTACACGCGCTTGTTTGATAATCGCGTTATCTGGTATTGGACGCGATTGGCGAAAGCGGATTAATCCAATCTTGGGTAGTTTGATTGCGTTTCCTTGAACGGGATTTTTACCCAATGCGGGAAACACGAAGGATCTGATGGTTCCTAGCTTTTTAAAGCGGGGAAACCCATGTCCACCTTCCCACATGCTGACAAATGCTTGCTCAAGCCGCTTAAGTGTCTGTTGCAACACTTGCGAATGAACCTGTTGCAGGTTTTCACTTGTTTTTCGATATGTGGTTAATCCACGGCATTGACTAGCATAAGTTGGACGCGGCGCATTAGCCGGGATGATGTATTCGCAATTGAGGGAACAAGCGTTAATTCGGCAACTACGGGAACGATACCAATCTTTTCTTTCGGCTAACGCATAGTTGTATACGCGCCGGCATTGTTCTAGCCAATCTTGAAAAATGGCAATTTGACTAGACGTTGGTTTTAGTTTGTACTCGTAGGTTAAATTCAACACTTGCATCACCTCCTACCAGCATGATACATTAACTTTTAAAAAGCGTCAGTACGATTTATAAAATCCGCCCGAAAAGGGCAAGACTTTAAACCCAATTTTCTGGTAAATAATAAGATTACACTAAGGTTAAGAATAGGAAACTGTTAACTAGGCTACCGTATAATGCTAATCCTTTCTTTTTCCTTAATAATTTAAGAATCAGCGCAAGTCGGCAATGGGCGCAAGTCGGCAATGGGCGCACGTCGGTGCGCCCCTACGGTTTCTGTATTTTATGAGTTATGACTTTTTTTAAATTAAAGGATTCGATTGTCATCCCGCCCAAGTTAACTCCGTACCTGTTTTTGCTACCGGCTCTGGTCATCTTGGCGATAACAGTATTTTTGCCCGCTTGTCAAGCCTTTTACTTAAGTTTTACTCAATACGACTATGATTTGACCCAAACGCCTGAATGGGTAGGCTTGAAGAATCTGCAACGCTTGGGCAAAGATCGAGTATTTTGGCAAACGGTGGGGAATACGTTGTTATATCTGATTGGCGTCGTGCCAATTTTAGTCACACTCCCCTTAGGATTAGCCATTTTAGTCAATCAGAAACTGCGTGGAATAAGTTGGTTTCGGGCGGCTTATTATACACCCGTGGTGATTTCTATGGTGGTGGCGGGAATTGCTTGGCGGTGGCTTTATGCAGAAAATGGTTTATTTAATCAGATACTCATTTTGGTGGGATTCAAAGAGGGAATTCCCTGGTTGACAAGTCCAAATTGGGCAATTCTTAGTGTTATGGCAGTAACCGTGTGGAAGGGGTTAGGCTACTATATGGTGATTTATCTGGCAGGTTTGCAATCGATCCCCAACCAACTCTATGAAGCGGCGGCGTTGGATGGTTCGGATGGGTATGGGAAACATTGGGATATTACAGTTCCTTTAATGCGCCCCTATTTGGCGTTAGTTGCGGTAATTTCGGCTATTTCGGCGACTAAGGTTTTTGAAGAAGTTTATATTATGACCCAAGGGGGACCTCGCAATAGTTCCAAAACGGTGGTCTATTATTTGTATGAGCAAGCCTTTTCGGATTTGGAAATTGGTTATGCTTGCGCGATTGGATTAGTGCTGTTCCTGGTTATTCTGGGGTTGTCCCTGCTTAATCTTAGATTATCTCAAGGACGCGATCGCTATTCCTCTAATCGTTAAATCAATGGACATTTCTTTCCTTTGTGGACATAAGTATAACCGTCAGCTTTCCAGATTGGCTCGAAATACTTCCAGTTGATGCTTTGCAGTTTCCCTTTTGCTGTAGTCAA
>NZ_JAVKEW010000219.1:0-37645 GCF_040226375.1 Coleofasciculus sp. G2-EDA-02
TGACTTGACTACAGCAAAAGGGAAACTGCAAAGCATCAACTGGAAGTATTTCGAGCCAATCTGGAAAGCTGACGGTTATACTTATGTCCACAAAGGAAAGAAATGTCCATTGATTTAACGATTAGAGGAATAGCGATCGCACTCAGTCTCTACTATGCCTCAATCCGAGCCTACCCAACCCTTACCTCCCCTTGATCCAACCCTAGACGTTACTCAAAATCACTATTGGACGTATCATAATCTAGAGGCGCTACTGAGTTGCAAGCGTCCGCTCACCGCGTCCCAAGACGAAGACTTATTTATTGCCGTCCATCAGATTTGCGAACTAGCGTTCCATCAAATGATCCTTGATATGGAGCGAGTTTTAGCCGCATTAGGGCAAGCAATTGCCGATGATACTGATCCGATTATCGGGGATACTCGCGAAGCCTGTTACTTTTTCCCCCGAATTCTGCGCCTTTATGAAGTAGTATTAACAACAATGCCCATTCTCAAGACAATGCGGGCATTTGCTGAGTTTCGGACAACCATTGGTCCGACAAGTGGTTTTCAGTCGTTCCAGTTTCGCCATTTAGAAATTATGAGCGGGGTGCGAAACTATTGGCAAGGAGGAACCAGAGACGCTACTGGCAATCCTCATATTGCTGAAACCGAGTTTGAGCGCCGCTATGGTAGTGATATTGCCCAATGGTTTGAGCGCTATCACAATCACAATCTCGCCTATTATTACGATACGCTACTGCAACGAAGTCCCGGCAGCACGACAGCCGAACAGATTTTCTCTCTCTTGAACCACCCTCATGGGAGTCCAGTTTTGGATAATATGCGGACTTACGATAATTTGCAAATCCGCTTTCATCAATTCCATCTTGCGCTCGCTGTACAACAACTTAAACTCGTAGGTGTAGAGATAGGAACTGGGGGGACATCATTCCGGGATTATCTAGCAAAATACCATAAACAGCAAGCACCGCTATTTCCTGGATTAACTCAATATGAGCGTGATGGGTTCAGTTAGTCCTCAGTTAAGATTTTATGTCGGGTGGGCAAGAATGATAAACCTTCACAACGAGGTAAAATTAAATTAAGCCTTTCAACCCGTTAAAACGGGTTTTAGCCCGAATTTTAATTCAGGGCTTAAAAGAGAATAGATGTGAGGGAACAGGAAACAAACCATTGCACGAACTGGGAATCACGCAAAATATCGTTGATATCGTTACCGAACACGCTAAGGGGGCGAAAGTGCGACGAGTTTGCCTGGAAATTGGTCAGTTAGCCGCAATAATGCCCGATGCGGTGCTATTTTGTTTTGATGTTTGCAGCAAGGACACTCCCTTAGAAGGGGCAACCTTAGATATTATCGAAATTCCGGGTATAGGTCGCTGTCGTCACTGTAATGCCCACATTCCCCTAGATCAACCCTTTGGTATCTGTGAATGCGGTAGTGTGGAACTGGATATAATATCGGGTCAAGAACTGAAAATTAAGGAAATGGAGGTCGAACCATGTGTGTAACCTGCGGCTGTTCTGATGGCGCTGACACTACTCTCACCAATCCGGAAACGGGGGAGGTTGTCGCTATTGCTAACCACAGTCATGACCCCATGCATACCCATACTCTACCCGATGGGACTGTTATCACTCACTCCTCTACCTCTAGCCACTCCCATACTCACACATTGCCCGATGGTCGAGTCATCACCCATACTCACACTCACGACTCTCCAGGAAATCACAGCCATGAAGCCTCCCAAGTTCACGCCCAGGTTCATGGTACGACAATCTCTCTTGAACAGGATATCCTAGGAAAAAATAATCTGATAGCTGCCCAAAATCGGGGATGGTTTAAAGGGCGTAATATGTTGGCGCTGAATCTGGTTAGTTCTCCGGGGGCTGGCAAAACTACGTTGTTGACGCGCACGATTGAAGATTTACAGGCACAATTACCGATTAATGTGATTGAGGGAGATCAAGCGACGACGAATGATGCCCAGAAAATTCAAGCAACGGGGTGTAAAGTCGTACAAATTAATACGGGAACGGGGTGTCATCTGGAAGCGGCGATGGTGGAACGGGGTTGCACTCAACTCAATCCTCCTCTTAATTCTGTGGTCATGATTGAGAATGTGGGTAATCTGGTTTGTCCCGCCTTATTTGACTTAGGTGAACAGGCAAAGGTGGCGATTTTATCGGTAACGGAGGGCGATGATAAGCCGATTAAATATCCTCATATCTTCAGCGCTAGCCAAGTGATGATTCTGACTAAAATTGACCTGTTGCCTTATGTAGAGTTTGATGTGGAACGCTGTATTGAGTATGCACGAACGGTTAATCCTCAGATGCAGGTGTTTCAGGTTTCGGCAAAAACAGGAGTTGGGCTAGAGGGTTGGTATGAATGGTTAAAGTCTCAGTTTCAAGTCTTGCAACCCTTGGCTTCAATATGATATGATGACAGACTGGCTGATTTTTTTAGGGCTGATCCAGGGAATAGCGATCGCCAAAATGTAAACTTCTATGTCTTTTTTGTGGACTTTTTAGAAGAAAGGTAAAATCATTTTTCATCAGGAAAGATTTTGTTTTCAGCCAAGGGTGTTAAATTAATAATTAAAGCGATAAAAAACGCGGGTAAATACTTAACAGGTTAGCAGCAATACAATAAATCCTTGATACAAGGTAGGGTGGGCAATGCCCACCAACCTTAAGGAGTCGTGCTATTCATTTTAGATCCCCCCTAACCCCCCTTCAAAAGGGGGGAACAAGACTTTCAACATCACCAACTTTAACCGCGAAACCTACCCCAATGTTCGCCAGAAGATGCTTCACCTTCTCCGACCCCGCCGACTGCCAAAACTACCAGATAATTTGAGACTTTGATAACTGCGGTAAGCAAAAGCTTTTTACCAATTTTTTTATATTTACACCTGAACCGTTAATCAATTACTCTCGATGAATTGTAAATAACAAGACAGCCTATTGACGCCGGAACCTCTGGCAGCAATTTGGTTTATAATTGATCGTTAAATTAAAACCCTTAATCAATACCCTAATGAAACTCACAGATATTATTCATCACGATGTCGTGATTCACTTAGATACCCTGAAGACTGACCCAGAGTTAGTCAAGCAAATCCAAACCCAACTGAATCGCCTAGGATTTTACCCCGGTGGTTCCTGGCTGGATGGCGCCTATGGTCAGCGGACAGAACAGGCAATGACTGATTTCAGTAAATCGGTTTACCTGAATAATATGGACAGTAATAAATTTGGGAAAGGGTGGGTGCAAAAACTACTGCCTGATGACACAAAATCCCTCCTCTCTCTAAAAGACACCGATAAAGAAACGATTTATAAAACTTTCTTAAAAGAGTCCGTCAAGGGAACAATTGATGAACCCGCCCTATTTTATAAAGGAATTGACACCTCTGTCTACAAAACCCAAATCAAAGACTATGCCGCCCGTCTGATGCAAAAGCCCGATGGCAAAACTTTGGTTTCGGTCACCAAAGATACCACCCACTTCCAACCTTTCCCCCCCGTGGGACAACTCCCCGATATTGATGACCAAGGCTTAAGCTTTTTGCATCCAGAGATTACTGAAGCCTGTCTCTGTGTGGGTAGTTTTGTTAATGGAGACTTCAAAACCAAATGGCTAGGCAGAAATGCCCTGAGTAAAACGGAGTTTTGGAGTAGTAGTAAAATTATTCCCATTCTCAATGTTGTCTCTCGCAGCAATACCAACGCCTTTCAAATAGATATTGATAACTGCCTGATTCGAGGCAGAGATTTAAGCGGACAATACCGAGAATTATCGTTCCATGATGTGCTTAAAGATATTTTATCCTACGAAAATCGCATTGCTTCATCTAACTCCCTAGCGGCAATGTTAAAGCAATTTTTGACTCCCGCCGAGTTAGAGAATTGGCTGAAAAGTATGACTGGAAATCAAGAGTTGATTTTTACTGGACGGTATGGGGAAGAACCCTTGATTCCGCAACCAGAATTATCAACGCAACCGCCTCAAGGATTGTGGCGTCCTCGAAACGTAATCCTCAAAGGTGTCTCGGAACAGCATCGCGGCGAAAATACAATTACAGCTTATGATTTAACCCGGATGATCTCAATGTTAGGTTGGCATCATCGCATCCCCCAATTCTCACGGCTACCGGGTGCCCAATGGCATAGTTTAGAATCGGTGATTCGGGCGATGGGTGCAGATGCGGCGCGTTTAACGGATGGGGGATTAGATGCTTTAGATTTACAGGATAAAATTAGTTCTCCGGTGATTATTTCTAAACTGGGGAATGGTGTAACTCAGATGCGGAATCGGGCGGAAGCGGTTTATGTGGCGTTGGTTCAGTTTATTCAACCAAGTACAATGGGTGTGCCAGAATTGGTGACGTTTAGCATGACATTAAAGGGGGCAAAGCGTTTAGAACCCAGGGATGCCCAGCGTGAGGTGGTGGAATTGGATGCTAGGATGGCAACGGAAGTGACAGAAATTATTCGTCGAGGGGCGTTAGGGGAATTGGGTTGAATTCCTGAATTTTTATGTATTGACAAAATTGTAAATTTATGGGTAGTACAGAAAGTTACTGAATAACTAATTTTTATAAACTTTTATATATTTACAATTCAATAATTAATATGTAACTATCAACGCATAGACATCAATAATTACCCACAACTAAAAATCATCAATGGGGAAATTAAGTTGACTAGAACCTGGAGTAAAGAGGTTAGTGGAAATCAATCCAACTATATTAATTTCTGTAAATATATTTCAAACCCTTACATAAGACATAAGACAATCCCCAGGGTTAACTGTAATTTTTCTCAGCTACTTATCTGTCCATTGTGGCATAAAGACCATTGTTTTGTCGGGTGAGCCAACCAACTCCGCAAGAGTAGATTCACAGATGTATAGATGCTGCCAAAGTCTGTCAGCTTGCCTCACAATAGAAATAGGATAGCAGCAATCACAACAGGGACTCTACTATGACTAGGGGTGCATGGAAAAAGCAACGGTGGAAGCAATTGCGACATCGGCTACCTCAAAAACCTCGAATCTCGTATCTAGGCGCATTTATTTTAACACTATTCAGTTGCCTAGTCGTCTACACGGTATCTGGTTCAGCTCAATCTCCAGTCGCGCCAGTTTCATCGTCACTGGTAGAAATCACTCAGGGATGGCAATATCATTGGGGTGATTTTTCTCAACAACAACCCAGGGTTTCAGAATGGACGCATAATCAGATATTTCCTGAACAATGGCAGTCATTTCAGTTTCCCGAAAAAATCCAAAAACCAAGGGATAAAAATGTCCATATTTTGTGGTTGCGTGTTCCTTTACCCGCTGGAGAATGGCACTCCCCGACTCTTTATTTGGGCGCTGTACCTTATATATTAGATGTATACTTAGAGGATCAACATCTCTATCGTCAATGGTCACTCAATGCTGCTAATCAAGCTATACTGACAGACTATAAATTACCCCTCGTTCAACTTGAGTCAGGATTTCAGGATAAAATTCTCTTGTTTCGGGTGCATGTCGGAGAAAATTCTTCAATTTATATCGGCTTATTTGATCGCGTTTTTCTTGGTAATCATAAGGCTGTGATTAAACGCTTTTTCCAGCAGCAAACGGATTCATTACTCGGCATTATATTTTTTGTGTTAGGAGTAATTATTCTCGGATTGTCCTTAAGTCGCCCAGAAAAAAAATCATACTTTTACTTTGGTATTTTGACAGCAACGATCGGTATATACACGCTATCGCGGTCTTTTTTTATTCCTGTATTTATCACTTATTTAGAATTACTACGTTTCTGGGAATATATATCATTTTATCTGATTCCTGTGAGTGGTTGCCTGTTCTTTCAAGAAATATTTAGGATGAGATGCCAGTCTATTATTCGCCATCTTTGGAAAATTCATCTCGCTTATGCCGTGGCGGCGTTTACTTTAGTCATCACTCACACCTTTTCTTGGAGTCAAACAGTCACTTTTGCTCAATTCTTGTTTTTAGCCAGTGCGATAATTATTTTAACCAAGGCGGTGCAAATTTCTTTGACGGGTAACATTGAAGCTAAACTCTTTACATTGGGGTTTAGTATGCTTACCCTATCTGCCATTAATGATATTTTGATTTATCGCCTAGAGTGGATAAACTGGCATCAAAAACTTTATCCCTGGGGAACATTAACTTTTATTCTCACCTTGGGCGTTCTGTTAGAGCGTCAATTTATCCAAGCGCGTAACCTGCTACAAAACTATGCCATAGAATTAGAAGCTAAAAATATTGCATTACGACAACTAGATCAGCTTAAAGATGAATTTTTAGCCAATACGTCTCATGAACTCAAAACCCCACTCAATGGGATTATTGGCATTGCGGAATCGTTGATTGATGGAGCGACGGGAACCCTATCTGATGCGACTCAGTTTAACTTGTCTCTCATTGTGTCAAGTGGTAGGCGATTGCACCAGCTTGTTAATGATTTACTCGATTTATCCCAACTTAAACACCATAACCTGCACCTGAATATAAAACCTATCGGAATTCGAGAAGTTACCCATGTTGTCTTAACCATTTCTCAACCGTTAATGGGTAAGAAACCGGTCGAGTTAGTCAATAGCATTAATCCAGAGATTTCCCCTGTTGATGCTGATGAAAACCGCGTGCAGCAGATTTTATACAACTTGGTGAGTAATGGGATTAAGTTTACGGAACAGGGAACGATTGAAGTCTCGGCAGCGCCAGTCAATGATATGCTAGAAATTTATGTGATTGATACGGGAATTGGTATTCCACCAGACAAAATTGATCGCATTTTTGAATCCTTTGAACAAGCCGATGGCTCAATTGCTCGCCACTATGGGGGAACGGGATTGGGTTTGGCAATTACGAAAAAATTGGTTGAACTTCACGGCGGTATAATAAAGGTTGAGTCTACGGTAGGAGTGGGGTCACAATTTACATTTACTCTGCCTTTATCTCAGGGGAAAGTTGAGGATAAACCCTCTGTAGAACTGTCTAAGGTTCAAGATTATACGCCGCGAACGGTTAGCCCTGATCGTATTCTTATCGCTCAAGATGCGGTTGTTACCCCAGAGGGGACATTCCACATTTTAATTGTGGATGATGAACCCACAAATCTTCAGGTAATTGTCAATCATCTGTCGTTGGAAAATTATGCGATTACTCAAGCTTCTAGTGCCTTGGAAGCGTTAGAGTTGATTCGCTTAGGGTTTAAACCGGATCTAATTTTGCTAGATATAATGATGCCGCAAATGACGGGGTATGAACTGTGTAAAAAACTGCGGGAACAATTTCTGCCCAATGAACTGCCGATTGTCTTGTTAACGGCAAAGAACCAGATTTCTGATTTGGTTGAGGGGTTTGCGGTTGGCGCGAATGACTATTTAACTAAGCCTGTTTTAAAGAATGAATTGTTAGCCCGAATTAAAACCCATCTTCGTTTAGCTAAAATTAATGCCGCTTATGGACGGTTTGTCCCTTATGAGTTTCTGCAATTTTTGGAACGGGAAAGTATTGTGGATGTGCAATTAGGGGATCAGGTGCAAAAAGAAATGTCTATTTTATTTGCCGATATTCGTTCGTTTACCAGTTTGTCGGAACAATTGTCACCGAAAGAAAATTTTGACTTTCTGAATTCGTATTTGAGTCGCGTGGGTCCAGTAATTCGCCATTATCGCGGGTTTATTGATAAATATATTGGGGATGCGGTGATGGCATTATTTCCCCAGATGGCTGATGATGCACTACAGGCGGCAATTGAGATGCAAAAACAAGTCGGTTTGTATAATGCTAACCGTCAAATCTGTGGGTATGAACCGATTGCGATTGGTATTGGTTTGCATACAGGGAGTTTGATGTTGGGAACGGTGGGTGAGTCTCAACGGATGGATACGACGGTGATTGCGGATGCGGTAAATTTGGCATCGCGTTTGGAGGGGTTAACTAAGATTTTTGGGGTAGAGATTTTAATTAGCGAAGAAACGTTAAATAGTTTGACAAATGCTCACCATTATAGTTATCGTTTCTTGGGTCGAGTGACGGTGAAAGGAAAACGCCAACCTATCGCTATCTTTGAGGTGTTTGATAGTAACTCGCCACCACTGATTGAACTAAAGCGACAAACTCGGACGGAGTTTGAACGGGGGGTGCATCTGTATGTGGAGAAACAGTTTGCCCAGGCGCAGCAGGTTTTCACTCAACTGTGGCAATGGGATGATCGCGATCGCGTGGTTCAATTCTATCAGGAGCGTTGTCAGCAAGCTGAGCGATCGGGAGTCTCTGAGGTGGATATTATTATTCGTTAAGTAGTCGGACTTTCATTAACGTTAACTGTTTCTCCTGTTCATCATCTGGTGGTTGGGAGACTTTTCCCCCTGCACCCCTGCACCTTTCCATAGATCCCTAACCTGTTTTTAGAAAGCCTAGGGTAATTTCCGGGGATTTGCGGTGTTCAATTGTCTAAGACAGAAAATATCATTGAGGTATACAGCATTACATTTCAAGAGCTGGAGAGTTTTGCTTCAGCCAAAACCCATGCGGGGGTGAATCTATGAAAGTTACTATCGGCTCACAAGCCACAATTAATGTTTGTTCGACAATACACTGTCCTTTTTTCGAGAGTCAATGTTCTGCGTCTGGGAGTTGTCTGAGATATTACGAATCCTGTCACTGTCATCTAGCGAGTGTGTTTGCCTTTGATTCGGATGGACATTGGTTGTTTACCGCCAATGAACATGAACTGCGCCATATCCAACAGGTTAACGAGGGCTGGCTTACTTACCATCGTTCTATTCTAGAGCAACAAGGAGATCAGCAAAACAGTACGCCTACACCAACCCATCCACCTTCTCCCCAGTGCGACTATCTCTACATCGAGAATGATACATTCTCAAATTCCCCGGAAATGACTCAGAAAGTCTCCCCAATCAGTATTAGCCTGCTCGATTCTATTGAATTTGAGGACTATTAGCTTGACACTCCCCGCCCGATAAAGACGGGGAGCCTGATCACACTAATGAAGGTCAGAAGGGTTGAAGCCTTGACTACAAGGGAATTAGAGATATTCAGCAACATTACGCGATCGCAAGCTTGTCATAGCGTTGTGACAAGCCTGTCACAGGTGGGGATTATGCTGATATAGAGGAGTTGAGATTCCTTTCGATAATGAACGACACAGCCTTCCAAGGTGACTTGGAAGGCTTTCCTATCACTATAAGATTAATTTATTATTAAAATTATACCACCTTATATTAGAGAAGCAAATTTTGGATTGTAGAATCCTCAAATCATCCCCACAATCGAGAAAACAGCATCAAAAAAGCCCCCTACAACCGCAGGAGACTTTTTCTCTATCCAATTTTCCAATAATTGATTACAGTTTCGTCCCACAAACTGGGCAGAAATGATTTGTAGTCTGATTCTGAGTACCACAGTTACTGCAATCGACTACCTCGGCTATCTGTTCCGGCTGACTGCGTTCTGGCAATCCAATCATTTGTGCATTACTCTTACCCGGTGCAACCATCGGATAACAATTCTCATTCTTGGTGACGTGGACATCCAGCAGCACCGGACCATCGTATGCTAACATTTGAGCGATCGCGTCCTTGAGTTCGTCTCGATGCTTCACCACCATGCCCTTGATCCCATAAGCTTGAGCCAAGACGGCAAAATCCGGCATTCCTATTTCCATATTCGAGGACGAATACCGCTGTCCATAAAACGCCTCTTGCCACTGGCGCACCATTCCTTGCCAGCCGTTGTTAATGATCACAGTCTTGACATTAATGCCATACTGTGATAAAGTCCCTAGCTCCTGAATATTCATTTGTACCGAAGCATCGCCCGCCACACAAACCACTTGCTGATCGGGTAGGGCAACCTTCACGCCCATAGCAGCGGGGACGCCATAGCCCATCGTGCCTAAACCTGCACTGGAAATCCAACGGCGTGGTCCCGTCTTCAGAAATTGTGCTGCCCACATCTGATGTTGACCCACATCCGTGGTGTAATAGGCATCAGGGGCTTGCCGATCCAACTCCACAATCACTGCTTGAGGCGAAATACTATCTGGATACTGCGGCGCTTCCAAAGGATACTCTTGACGCCAACGCTGAATCCGGTTAAGCCATGGCTGAGTCTGGTTAGGTTCAGCCGAAATTCCCTGTTCCTGATAGCGCCGTAATAACTCAGCCAAAACCTGCTGCACATCGCCCACAATCGGGACTTGAGGGGCGCGGTTTTTGCCCACTTCCGCCGGGTCAATATCGATATGAATCACCTTAGCATGGCAAGCAAACTGATCCAGCTTCCCGGTGACGCGATCATCGAACCGCGCACCGACGGCAATCAATAAATCACATTCACTCACGGCAAAGTTAGCATAAGCCGTGCCATGCATACCCAACATCCCCACAGACAACGGATGGGATTCATCAAATGCCCCTTTCCCCATCAGCGTCGTCGTGACGGGAATTTGGAACGTTTCTGCCAATTGCTTAACTTGATCATGGGCATTGGCAGTAATTGCACCGCCCCCGATATAAAGTAAAGGTTGCTGGGACTCTCGGATCAGATGCAATGCCTGATTAATTTGCCGGGGATTTCCCTTAACCGTAGGACGATACCCCGTCAACTTAACCATACCTGGGTCAACGGGGGTATAGTCAAATTCTTCTAAGCCTACATCCTTGGGTACATCAATTAAAACCGGACCCGGACGACCAGTATTGGCAATATGGAACGCTTCGGCTACAATCCATGCCATATCACGGGGGTCACGCACTACATAAGAATGCTTCACAATCGGCAGTGTAATGCCAAAAATATCTGTTTCTTGGAACGCATCCGAACCAATCGCCGCCCGTGCCACCTGTCCGGTAATCACTACCAAGGGAATCGAGTCCATGTGGGCGGTAGCAATCCCTGTCACCAGGTTTGTCGCCCCAGGACCCGATGTGCCAAAACAGACACCCACTTTTCCTGTCGCCCGAGCATACCCATCAGCCGCGTGGGCAGCACCTTGTTCATGGCGAACTAGGATATGCTGAAGTTCCCCTCGTTCTTCCCACTGATACAATTCATCGTAAATCGGTAGGATCGCACCACCGGGATAGCCAAAAATATGGTCAACCCCATGACGCTTCAGACTGTCCATCAGGGCGTAAGCACCTGTGCGACGAGTAACGGTTTTTTGTTTGACTTCTTTTTTAGAGATACTTTGGTAACGCACCAGATACCCTCACTAAATGATTAACGGTTTTTCTATGAGTTTTGTATATCCTGACAATAGGTTCACCCAACCTATGGTAGATCTTCAAATGAGTAAATAATCTATGAGTGTAAAACAAATTTAGGATCATTGTCTAGTTGTTATTGGTCATTGGTCGTTGGTCATTGGTCATTGGTCATTGGTCATTGGTCATTGGGCGAAGCATTCGCGTTGAAATTTGAATAGAAAACCGATAGATTTGGGCGCGAATGCTTCGCCCCTACGAATGCATCTGCTCCCTCAGCTAATGACTTGATTCAATCCCCCTCTGATGTAACTGCTGCATGAAAAATTCCTCTAGAGAGGAACGTGCTAGGGTGATCTCAATTAATTGCGCCCCCATCAGGCGCAGACTGGCAATAAATTCTTGGGGTTCACCTTTGAGTTCACCGTACCAGCTATCTTCCTCGAATGCCAGTTCCTTAACCCAGCGTTGGAGAATGTCGATGTTACCGCCTTTGCCGCGAACTTGGTAATGAGTCGCCACACCCAAGAGTTCATCCAGGGTGCCCATACAAATTAACTCTCCCTCCGCCAGAATCGCCACGCGATCGCAAATCTTCTCGACATCTGATAAAACATGGCTATTGAAGAAAATAGTTTTACCTTGCTGCTTAAGTGAGAGAATAATTTCCCGGATCTGATAGCGTCCCATCGGATCAAGTCCCGACATCGGCTCATCCAGAAATACCACATCAGGGTCATTGATCAGGGCTTGTGCCATGCCGACGCGCTGGAGCATTCCCTTAGAATACTGTCGCAACTGCTTTTTTTTCGCCGCCGACTTTGATAATCCGACTAATTCCAGCAACTGGGGAATGCGTTGACGTTGACGACTTTTGGGGATTTGAAACAATCCGGCAGTCAGTTGCAAGAATTCCCAGCCTGTCAGATAGTCGTAGAAATAGGCATTTTCCGGCAAATAACCGATTCGCTGCTTCACCTGGCGATCGCCAATGGGTTTTCCCATCAGCCAACCCCGTCCAGAGGTGGGACGGACAATGCCGAGTAAAATTTTCAATAGCGTCGTTTTCCCTGCCCCGTTGGGACCGAGCAAGCCAAATGTCTCTCCCGGCTCAACGGAGAGAGAGCAACTTTTGAGTGATTCAATTTTTTGATTCAACCAAAAGCCAGTGCGATAAACTTTCCTGAGCTCAGAAGTCGCGACGACTGGACTCTGGTCAAGGGTAGTCAATGCCCCTGGCAAATCAGCAGTCGAATCCATTCCCTGTTAATTGAATTACATAATTGACAGTTCTATCGTTATAACTGTATCAGTATATTGCTGTTTCTGGTACACAGCGTAAGCATTAATTGAATGTTTGCTCCCCCTGCTAAGAGACGTAGCATGGCACGTCTCTACATTGCTCCCCCTGCTCCCCCCTACTCCCTTACCGATGCATTGCCGTTGACTGACTCTGAGAATGTTGGGCGACTTGCTCGGCAACTTTGGGATCGTACAGCCGTAAATAATTCCAATAGTTACCAAACACCTGCTTTACATAGTCTCTGGTTTCATCAAAGGGAATGGATTCGACAAACTCATCAGGATCGCCAGCGCTTTGTTGTCGCAGCCATTTTGCCAAATTCCCTTGACCGGCGTTGTAACTTGCGATCGCAAGTAAGGAGTTGTCGTTGTAAGATTGGTGAACTTGTCGCAGAAACCAGGTTCCCAATTTAATGTTATCGTCTGGATTTTCCAGAGAATAATCCTCCATATCAATATTTTCTGCCGCCCACGCCCCGGTACTGGGCATCATCTGCATTAAACCCACAGCACCAGCGCCCGAACGAATATCTGGTTCAAAGCGAGATTCTTGGCGAATCAGGGCAGTCACTAATAGAGGATTGAGTTCACGCTTTTGGGAATAGGTGGCAATCTCGTCTGAGAAAGGAAATGGGTAGAGCGCTTGCCAGTAGGTGAATTTTTCCCGCAAGTCTTGGTACTGAGCTTGTTCTTCGGGTGTCTCCCGATCTTCTAAGCTGGCAATGGTAGCAATGCCACTCAGGTAATCTCCTATCCCCAACTGCACCAAGCCATCGGTAAACTGCTCGGCGACGGTGGGTTCTAGGCGATTTTGGAATTCGGCTCTCCACAGCATCCAAGCATCTTGGTCAGACCCGAGTAAATAGAGTTCCTTGAGAGCGGGTGAACCCCCTGGTAGTACGGGTCGGGTTTTCGGCAGAACCAGTTTCGGATCAAGTTGACGGACTGTTTTAAAGTCGCCCACATCCCAACCTAGCTGTACAGCAGAGCGCCACGCATAGTAAGACTGGGGGTGATTGGTAATCACCTGCTCGAATGCGGTTTGGGCATCCTGTCGGCGTCCCAATTCCCTTGCCCATTTGCCCACCCAAAAGCCAGCCTGACGTGCCAGGAAGCGATGAGGATTTTCCGTGGTAATTGGTTTTGCCCATTCCCAAGCTGCCTCTACATTGCCAGATTTAGCGTGCAACCGCGCGACTTGCCAGCGGTAGGCGGCGGCGGCGTCGGAATCGCCATAGTCATCGATCAATTGTTTTCGGGCTTGCTCGGCTGCTTTATCACTACCTAGGCGTTCCAGGGTTTCAGCTTTAACCAAAAGGGCTTCACCGGCGCGTTCGGGGAAGCGCTCAACGACTTCGTCCAGATAAGGAACTGCCTCAATATCCGGTTCCAGTTGCGCCAGTTCAATCAGGGCGGCGGGTGTTTCCTTGGCGTCGGGAAAATCACGCACCATCTGTTTGTATGCCTGTTTTGCTTCCGCGTACTTCTGGGCGAATTTGAGGGCTCTGGCTACTAAATAGGCATTTTTGGAAGTCTTGGCAGCTTTGGCATAAGCCGCACTAGCTTGCCCATATTTCCGGTCTCGCCAGTAGCCCACCGCGATCATTTGCCAGTCATCGGGTTTAATTAGGGGTTGATCATCGGAGTCAACTGCTCTACTGTAGTTTCCCACCAATTGGTCTAGGATAGGCGTGATATCTGAAGTGACCTCTGGGGTGTCAAAGGCATAGCGAGCCAAAAGCAGCATCAACTCAGGCTGATCTGGATTGTCTTGGAGGCGCTGCTGTGCTAATTCTAGAATCAGCGGATGAGACGGATAGTTAGCGATTGCCTTGTCCCAGTATTTGGGATCGTCGGCGGGTGGTTCATAAATCTGCTGGATTTTCTCTAGCCAACCCAGATTAGCGGACAAAGATTTAATCTCGTCGTCCTGATAGGTTGAATCTTGGGAGAAAAGAGCATAAAGAGCATAAGCCGCAACGGGCTGATCCGCGTAGCGTTGCAGCAGGTTTTGCCATTCGGTTAAGGCTTTGATTTTCTCGCCCATCAGTTCGTAAGCTTGGGCGCGTTTAACTGCAATATAGCCGCCGAGTACAGGATAGTCCAACTCCAAGCCCTCTAACCAACGCAGCGCCTCCTTGCCCTTGCCTTGCTCAATTAAATCCTCTGCCAAAAGATAACGCGCACGAGATCTATCAATGGAACGTTTTCCTTGTGCGATCGCTTCGAGTTTACCTCGGCGCTGGTTCCCATTCCAGGACGCAAGTCGCAAAACCTCTGTGTTACTCTGTTTTTCTGGGCTAAAGGAGTTATGCTCCACAAAAGGCAGCCAGATGGTCAATTGACCTAGACTCCTGGTATACTCACCTCCTATAAGCGTTCCTCCCCAGATGAGAGCAACGAGTCCGACTCCAGCGACTAGAGCGATTTGTCGTTTTCGTTGTTTTTGCCTTGAACGGCTGTGGGGGGCGAAAATCTCGCGTCTTTTTCTCATAGAACCTCCTGCTGACGCACATCTATCTTAGATCTGGGTGAAGATCACAGAACACGATGGCATTGCCCGGTCTGACTGTAAGTTGGGTGGATTGATCCCGTGGGAAATTTTCCCGAACCGTTTCTGGATGGGGGTTAGCGTTTTGGTCGTTTTTTCAGACCCAATCGTCGAACGATATACTGACGCTGCACCCGATCAAATTTGGTTTTCCTTGTGATCTTCCATTCTTCAATATAAGCGCCCACCAGACAAGCCCCAATTAAATCCGTGCCATCTAAATTGGTGTTTTTTAGCTTCGCCCCCTTTAAGTTAGCCGACTGCAAATTGGCACAGCTGAGATCGCTATTGACGAAACTCGCCGCCACTAAATTAGCCCCCCGCAGATTCGTTTCGGGCAAGCAAAGATTGTCGAAGTTTTTTTCCTGTCCTTCACCTGTAACGACTAATTGCCGGATTTTCGGGTGCTCCAAATAGGTTGTTCCCACGCGGGAGAGTTCGAGTTTTTTCGCTTGAAACCAGCAAGTGCGCGTCACCTTCGCTTGTCTAAAATTTGTGCTTTTAAGCAGCGCTTGGGTGAAATCTGCTTCCGTTAAATCGGCTCCCTGAAAATTTGTCCCCCCAATCGCAGCAAAGGCAACTGCAATCCGACGAATGAAAGCATAGTTTTTATCCCCAATTAAGGCTCGCCAGCTTACATAGGCAGAAAGTCCAGCCACGCCTACCGCCACAATCACCGCCACCGTTGCGGCGCTGGTTGCTGCTGCCACAGATGCCCCAGCCGTAACCACGACTACAGCACCGGCTGCGGCGACAACACCAGCTCCAGCCGCAACGACTGCCACAGCACTAGCAGCGGCGACAGCACCAGCTGCTGCTCCTGCTGCCACGACTGCCATCGCCATAGCCGCCGCGACTGCTCCAGCACTGGCAGCTACTACGGTTACGGCAACCGCTGTAGCTCCGGTTAGAACTGCCACCATTGCCGCCACCACAATTGCCACAACCCAAACCCCTAACGCCATAATCAGCCCTTGGCGAATCGTCATGCTCACAAAAACACCCAAAGCGATGAGAATAAATACACCGGCTAAGATTTCGATTAGGTTCTCACTAATCAGCGCAGCGCCAGTGATCACACCCGCCCAGGCGGAAATAAAACCAGATAGCGTCGATAGAAATAAAGCCACCAGCAATAGAATCGTTGCCCAATGTTGCTGCAATCCCGCTTGGCAATAGCTAAAATTTGCCCCCGTCAGGATAGCATTGGTAAAATCTGTGCCTCGGATGTCGGCGTGGCTGAAGTTAGCACTGGCTAAGTCAGTTCTACCTCGAAACGAGCGACCTTGCAGGTTTTGACCGGAGTAGTCCTGAGCCATTATAACCTCCGAACGGATGGGGCAACTATAAGACAATGGGCGTTGGTGGTACAGAAAATTGTATTTAGCAACGGTTCGACTTGACCAACTCTTATGCTGTAGAATAAAGCATTTGGTGGAACAATTGAACTAGAATAGCGACGGCATATTCTCTTAGATTAAATGCCAGATGGTTTCACCCACAACTTTTCCTGCTGCCTGTTTTTCCCTCTTCCCCAATCACCTCTTCCCCATTTATCAATGAATCGTTCAAAAATTGTGGCAATTATTACTGGAGCCATTTCCATACTTCTGGCACTGGCATACCTTCTGTTGGTTCAGCTTTTGGACTTTCGCGGCGAAATGATTCCCGCCCCGGTAAGTCAGTTACCACAGATTATTGAAGTGATGAATTATGAACTATAAATCATGAATGCTCTGTTCCTCATTTCCGGTGCTATGACGAATTACGAATGACAAATGATATTAAACTCATTGCGGGCGATTTAAATACTCTCTGGCAATTAGGGATTTTTTGTTAGAACATTTTGAAGATATACCCCAATCCCTGATTAACTTCCTGTGTTCGTCTTGACGGTTGGTATCAGGGCGCACGTCGGTGTATCAGGGCGCACGGGGCGTGCGCCCCTACGAACCCCAATCATCGGGATTAGAGTCCACTTTTGAGGTATCTTTCAGGGGCATAACCACTCGTGCGATCGCGTCTTGAATAAATGCTTTAATAAATTCATCCCGACGGTTAAGCTGAAATTGCTGCTGCACAACTTCTGTCATCCCCCCATCACCCCAGTCTTGATCATGACGAAAGTATTCAATAAAACTCTTCCCAGCAATTCGGATTAAATACGCCGCCGTTACCCCTTGAATCGCTTTCCCAACTAAATAGGTAGCAATTTGAAATTGTAGCGCCCTTGACAAAATTTGTATTGCCCCTTGAACAATTCCCAAACTGGCTAAGGTTTTCCCCAGAGACAGCGCCAATTCTCTCCCCCGTTCCATATTCAGATCACAGCCGTAAACTCTACCAATTTCGACCACCATCTGGGCGTTAACAGCCGCCGTTGCTAACAAATCAACCACCGGTAACGGAGTAACCGCAATCACTCCAGCGCCAATCCACTGAAACCTTTCCACCACTTTCTCCGCCTGTCGCCGCCGTTGGTGATCGATTAGACGACGGGCGTCTTCACCTAAACGCTGAGACTGGAGTAAAATATTATCGGCAATCAAATCTTGCCCTTCAGCGCGTAGCACCGCAGCCAGACGGCGGATTAAGGGTATGATATCAGGGTCAGGTTGGAAGTCTTCCCCATTTTCTAATCGTACAGGCTGGGGATTGGCAGCGATGGCTACCACATCTGAAGCGGCAATAAACCCGCGCACCTGATGGCGTAACCGTGCCAGAATCGTTTCTTTATCAGTATCAGTATAGAGATCCACTTTATTCAGAACCAACAGCGATCGCTTACCAATATCAGCTAGACGACGTAACGGTTCATATTCCGACTGTCGCAAATCATTATCCACCACAAACAATAATAAATCTGCTTCCGTGGCAAGCTGTCGCGCCAGTTGTTCCCGTTGGGTACCCACCACACCCGCCTCTAAAATACCGGGTGTATCGGTAATCAAAATCTGCCGTTCTATTCCCTTCAACGTTAGCGTATACGTTTGTCCCTGATCCGTGGTTCCCATCGATGCCCCCACTTGACCCACCATCTGCCCAATGAGAGCATTAACCAGGGACGTTTTCCCCGATGAACCCGTGCCAAAGATGACAACCAACAGTTCCCCACGGGCTAACGTCGCCTCAATCTCACGCGATCGACTCAACAGGGCTTGCTGGGCTACCTCATCTTGAATTTTCTGCACCTGCTGTCGCACTGCTTTTAGCGTTTCAGAAGCCGCTTCCGTTTTCTCCTGCGGTACTTTTGGCGTAGGGCGACGCCTGCGGGATGACGATTTGGGGCGGCTGAATGTCCAGACGTAGTAGACAAACGTGGCAATTAACAGAACAAGTAGAATAATCAGCAATAAAACCAGCAAATTTGCCAGTAGAGGCGAATTTAACGACCAATAGAGTCGATTAATCGAGTCAATCAGCCACAGGATTAGCCCCAGAATGATACTGAGACCGATAATGAGCGTCAGTAGGCGGGGTAGGGGCATAATGGTTTAAGAAGGCTTCCGGGCAGAAGGCAGATGAGAGAATGAAAATAGCTAGGATGCCAAGGAGAAGTTAAACCGCCTTGGGTTTCAACCCAAGGAACCAAAAGCTTGCATTCTTCTCACATACGACTGCATCCCTAGTTTTAGTCCATTTTAATAGACTTAAGCTTTTAGCGAAGGACTTGAGTTGTTGGTGGGTGTCAGAGCTTACAAAAGATATATCGTAGGGTGGGCAATGCCCACCAGCCTTAAGTCAGTTTTATTCGACCACCCAGAAACTGTAGGGGCACCATCCTTGCCCCGGAAAATGTAAGTAAACTTCAGTTATCTATTAAGAACTCAAGCCTAGAGTAGAGGCATGACAGGTCGTCCCCCTACAGATGGTGTAAAACTATTATCTATAGAGACATTCTTTACAGCCAAAAAACGATGAGTTTATTCAATCAAATTCTCGGTGCGATTAATAACCCCTCTCAGGAAGCCAGTTCTGGTCAATTAGCTGGTATTCTCAGTACCGTGCAAAACCTCAGCCAAAGTGCCAATGCTGACCCCTCCACGATTCAATCAGTTTTATCAATCGTTGGCAAATATGCCCGTCCAGCGTTGCAACAAAAGCGAGAAGCTGAAGGAGAACAGGGGACGCAATCTTTTATCAACCAATTCAGTGGTACAGGTGCTAGCAATCAAGCGGTAAACTTACTCTTTAGTACACCGCAACTCCAACAGTTAGTAAAGGAAGCAGAACAACGGACAGGACTCAATGCTGCAACCATTCAATCCCTGTTACCCATGCTAGTTCCCTTGGTGCTGAATTTACTCAAAACTGGCACCAATAACCAAAATCCAGAAGGATCGAATCCTGTGCTAAATTCATTCCTCGATGCGGATGGTGACGGCGATGTGGATATTGCTGATGCGATGCAAATGGCATCCCGTTATTTGAATCCTTAGTTTGTTTGTAGTAGGCACTTTAGTTCCTTAAAATGAATAGTACGCTCAGATGAGGCTGGTGGGCATTGCCCACCCGACAATGCTAATCCATCTTTTTTAGGTGTGCCACGCCAGTAGGGACGTTGCTGGCAATGTCTCTACTTTTTTCATCAGTCAAAAGATGTAATATGCTTATATTAAAAAGGGAAACTCTACCCTTACATTCCATCGCCGACCATCGTGAAGTAATAACGTAAGATGGGATGCCAAAAACTCAAATTGTAACGGTTGGTTCTCAAATTCAATCCACGCCTTGCGAAAATTATGCTGCTTCAAATCACGAAAAGCAACAGTGACATGAGGCGAGAAGGGACGATTTTTAGAACGCTCATGAACGATACCGAGGGATTCTTCTAGATATTCCATTAAATCCTTTTGAATCGCGATCAGTTCTGGCGTTTTCATAACGTTGACGTAAATAACACGAGGTTTAAACGCCCCAAACCCTTGCAGGGTAATGGAGACAGGTATCCTAGTTTGAGCAAAGGTTTTTAGAGATTCTTCGAGAACAGGTACGGCATCGGTTTCCCATGCAAAAGGGGGTTGCAGTGTAATATGGGGTGGCGATTTGAGGGCGGCTTTACTCTGGTAAACGTCAGCACAATGTTGCTTAATCTCCATAATCGAGTCTTGAATGGTTTGAGGAGGAAGCAGGGCAATAAAAAAGAGTTTTTTCATATTAAGTAAGAAAAATAGGTTTTTCTAGGAGCAGTTTTAGGGATTAATATTTGTTGTTTTTCCTAACTTGGCAATAACCCCGGATCTCTCACCCCAATTGCCCAAAGGTTTATACAACCTGGATTGACCGTAGAAAAAGGCTGGCAAAACTCTGTCAAAATTATGGGGTAGTCTAAAAATGCTCGAAACCCCATCTAGGCAAGGGTTTTGAGGAATAAGATTGTCAAAGCTGTGAGAGATTGGGGTTAAACTATGACAAAATGATATAATCCTCATTTTTGGGTTGATAGACTACAGCAAAAAGCAGAAGACACAAAGAGCTGGAGGTTTCTTTACCCATCAAATCCTTGATCAATTATTTATTTGGAGGAGATCCGACATGACTACAACACCAGATCAAACGACAGAGGCACGCAACCGCGTGATTGAATCTGCCCGTCGATTAGGGGTTGAACTTAATGAACAAGAATTGGAACGATGGATGAATTCCATCACCGAAGCCACAGGAGATAGCGATATTACCGTCGATCACGAGACGGGGGTTTTTGGTCACAAGGTCAGTATGTTGGATTTTGATCCCAAAGATCTAGAGCGATTTCGCACCATCGGCAGAATTGTAGAATTTGACGATGTTCCTGGTGTTGTAGAAACAGCGTTGGCACTATCGGGTTCAGCGGCTCAATCTAAGGTTCAAACTCACCCCGGGGACTGTGACTATTTTGAGCGAGTGAATATTATTGCCCCTACCCGGGCTGAAGCCTGCCAGATTCTCTCCCGAATTATGCGTGAGAAAGCGATCAACAGCCGCTCAGGTGATAATTTTCAATTAGTTGAACTGAAATTTGGTAGCTATCCTCAAGAGGTGATCCGCGATGAACGTTCCTATCACAAAGGATCTCCCATCTCTTGGTCTGCTGATGACGTTGTAGCTGGGCAAATTGAAGTGACTGACTTGCAAGGAAATCCGATGACCATCTCGTGGGATTCAGTCGCCGATGAGCCCGGTTGGTGTAAACTGGACTGGGTGATTGCCGATCCGGTGCGCCGCCAATTGGCTAACGCCAGCAATATGTTGGATGTTACCTGGGAAGCTCCCGATGGTACAATCACGCCCTTAGACGGCTATCTAGATGGTTATTTTCAAGAGATTTACCTCGATGCTGAATCGGCTCCCATCTTTTCTAAACTGGTGAAACAGGTTTCGACTGATGTCATGGATGATTATGTGACGCAGTTGGAAAAAGAAGTTAAAAAATATTTTAAGCCGGATAATCCCAACTATGGCAAAGCGGCTAAACGGCTGTACAACATCTTCCGGCTGAATGGAAAATATGAGGAAGCTGCCTTCCTACGTGAACTGTTTGATGAACCCGCCGCATTACTGTATCAAGTTCACGCCCTGGTGCGAACGGTTCAAGACGCCATCGATCAAGGCACTGTGTTTGATATTGACCATATTCTTGATCAGACGGATGAACTGATTCTGTCAGTGATTAAGGTTTTGGAAGGGGAAGAGGAATTAGAAATTACCCGTCATCTCCTGCGTTTATCCCGCTGCATTAGTCGTCAGCAAGAAGGGGTTCCACTGGGTCCCCAAGTTGAAGCAGCACGAGCAGAAGTGATGCAAATTGTCAATAATTTCTTCTACGAAAAGATGATGGCACTACCGACGATTAAAGCCTACGTTGACGGTCTCCACTCTTAAGGGAAACGGCTGCCTATCGGTGTAAGTTATGGTGCACAAGATTGCAAAATAACTTACCCTGTTGTATGGCATCATCGAGAGCAACATGAGTCAGGGGCATTTCCTCCAACCACTCAGGGGGTAGGTTTTTCTTCCCTGACTCACGATAATCTTGTTTGAGAAATGCCATGGCATAGGAGCGGATGTCGAGTGCCGAATGGTTAAAAGGACTATCGCCGACAAACTTAATCAAATACCAGTAGACAAACATAAAGTCGAAGGCAGCAGGATAGCCAACAAAGATCGGTTCACCCGGTAATGCTTCTAGCCAAGCGTGATAGTTCTGCATCACCTGTTCGGGGGGTTGTGGGTTAACTCTGCTGGCTTCCCAAGCGGTTGGTTGTTGTGACCACCATTTCATGGTTTTGGGATGACCTTTTGCCCCTGGCAAGGTTTCCAGGTTGGCTGTAAAGGTTGCGATCAATTGTTTGTCTGCGCTGTAAGCTGCCGAGGCAATGCTGAGCATAGAATGAGGTCCGGGAATGGGACCATCGGATTCAATATCTGTGCTGACGTAGATTTCGATTGTCATCTATTTTCTGAGCCATTTGATCCAACTGTAGTTACAGACATCAAATTAAACCGAATCGGCTGAGGGGCCAGAAGCGGAAACAAGCATGACCAATAATATTAGGTTGAGGCAAGAATCCCCAAACGTGAGAGTCGTTGCTGTTGTTGCGATTATCTCCCATGACAAATAACTGACCTTCCGGAACTCGCACGGGTGCCATCTGATAGTTCGGTGGTTCGGCAATGTAAACTTCTTCTAGTGGCTCCCTATTAATATAGACCTTGCCATCTTGAATTTGTACGATTTGACCCGGTGTAGCAATGATCCGTTTAATAAAGGCTTGGTCTTTTGTATACCCCTGCATTTGCAGTTGAGGTGGTGGATCAAAGACAATGATGTCTCCGCTTACTGGGGGTTTGAAGTGGTAGGAGATTTTTTCCACAACCACGCGATCGCCGATGGTCAATGTCGGTATCATCGAGTCTGAGGGAATGTAGCGCGGTTCGGCAATAAATACTCGAATCAACAGCGCTAGGGCGAGTGCGATCGCAATAATTTGTAGATTTTCCCGCACTTGTTGCCAAAACTTCGATCTCGGCGATATAGATTGGGTTGATTGCGCTGCTACCGTTGACTGATTTGGTTTATCCACAGGTTTTGAAATCCCTCCCTTGGCAGACTGATTTTTTACCGTTTTGTTTAAAGTCATACAGGTTTGTACTAAAAATCGCTGGCTGTCACTTCTTACCAGCCGCCACAAAACTTTTGGCTTTCAGTCAAGATAACACGCTCTCTAGGTCTTTGAGCGATGGGGGTACTGATTCGGGTAGCCTTCACGAGGCGATCGCGTTCTTGAACCTCGTCAGCTACCGTCATGGACACTCTCGTGCAGAAGCCTCTTTTTAATGATAGTGTAGTCCGGACATCCTACCTCCTTCCCTGGCTTCCAAGAAACAAAACACTCCCCTCTCGTGCCGTCTTTCCTCAAAACCATTCGCTGGTTTTAACTGGACTTTAGAGTTTATTTGAGTTTTAACTAACTCTACATTATCATCTGAAATTTTACCTAATAAATCAGGATGTTTTTGTGCTTTTGTATTTATAATGATTATTGTAATTTCATAAAAACCAGTCGCCAATTACGATACTAGATGCCATTTCCGTAATTGTATCATTGGTAGCAACCCGACAATAAATAAAGTTTTTGGCTAATAGCTTAAGTTGGTTAAAACCGACTAATTGCTTCCCCCTTTTTTAAAGGAAGAGGGGGATCTAAAAAGGGGACGGAAGGGGAATCTGAAGTGGGACGGTAGGGGAATCTAGAAAGGACAAATAACATAAGAATAAATTTTTGCGCTAGCGTGAGAAGAGAAACATCTATTGGTTCTGTTCCCTGTGCTGCTAGATAAACGTCCTATTCTATTTACAGGTTTCGTAGCTTGCCTAGTGGGTGTATTGACCGCCTGCGCCAATAGTCCCACAGGTCAATCCTTAGAACGTTCCTTAGCCGTAGACCCCAACCTAGAGGATAATGCCTCAATTTTGGGCAGTCAGACTAATGGGCAAACCTCTTCGGCGCAACTGCCAGAAGATTTCCCTACCGTAATTCCCCGTTATCCCGACGCTCAATTACAGAACGTTGAACCCCTAACTCGTTCAGATGCCCAAGGTCAACTTACCATCTGGTCATCCACTGACCCTAGTAATGAGATTCAGGCATTTTACCGCAGGGCATTTGAATCAGGCAGTTGGCAGGTCATTTCTGAACCGAATCAGGAAGGGACGAATTCCTTTGTTGTGCGTCGGAATGATTTACAAGTTAGGATTTCTATTCCTCCGGATACTGCCATTAACGATACGCAAGAAACCCCAACTGAGGCAGAGACTGACCCCAATAGTACAACGTTTGAGATCCAGTACATCCGCAGCAGCACCGAGACAGCAGCAGAACCCTCAGATTCTCCAGAGTCTTCAGAGAAAGTAACAGAGACGCCTCAATCCGTTGACTCGGTATCTGGTGAAAACCAGAACTTCACTGATTTCGATAACGTTCCCTCAGGATTGCGTCAGTATGTAGAAGACTTAGCCGCCTTAGGTGTTCTCACGTCTGACCCTTCTAGTGCTAACAATAAATCAGAGGATAGTGGTACATCATTTGCAGCCAACAAAATCATTACCCGCCGTCAGTATGCCCGTTGGCTCATTAATACCAATAATCGGATTTATGCGAATAGTCCGGGGAAACAAATCCGTTTAGCATCAGAAACAACTCAACCTGCATTCCAAGATGTGCCCGCCAGTGATCCTGATTTTGGCGCAATTCAGGGATTAGCAGAAGCAGGGTTAATTCCTAGTCCTTTGAGTGGTAATTCTACAGAAGTTCTTTTCCGCACTGATGCACCCTTAACGCGAGAAAATCTAATTTTATGGAAAGTCCCATTAGATATTCGTCAGGGATTACCTTCAGCTTCTCTGGATGCAGTGCAGCAAACCTGGGGATTCCAAGATGCTAGCAAGATTGACCCGAAGGCGTTGCGGGCAGTTTTGGCAGATTTTCAAAATGGGGAACAATCGATTATCCGTCGCGTTTTTGGTTACACTACTCTGTTTCAACCGAAGAAGCCAGTCACGCAAGCGGAAGCCGCCGCCGCCCTTTGGTATTTTGGTTCTCAGGGTGAGGGAATATCGGCTAGTGAGGTTCTCCAGCAATCGAATTAGAAAGAGCATGAATCAGCCTTGGGTTTAAACCCAAGGCTGAAAGCTTAAGTCGTCTAAAGACGACTGGATAGGAGTTGGGAGCATCCCAATTTGGCACGTTGGCTCTTTGAATGGGGCTGAAACCCTTGCAATTGCCTTACTTGAGGTAATGCTTTGTCCAAAACGGGATGCTCCCTAGGAGTTTAAGTCCATTTTAGAGTTTAACTATACCCAACCAGAACATATTGACTAAATGGAATATTATAATGGTTCGTCTGTAGGGGCGGGTTTCACTATTATCGTTTCGGGTTTACCCAGATGCAACTAAACCCGCCCCGACTTAGTGGTGTGGCACAGCTAAAATGGTGGAATAGATTGTAGGTTGGGTTGACGCAGGAAACCCAACGGAATTTAGGCTAAAGCCTTTACTACAAACCAAATCTTATCCGTCAACGATTCCGGAAAAGGAATTAAAAGTTTGAGTTTACACATGAATACGCCAACTGCTCAAGCAGCAATTTTAACCCTACAGCAACAGTTAATAGCAGCGAGAGCGAGTAGCGATCGCGTGGCGGAATGCGAAGCCCTAGGAAACTTGGGGATTGTCTATTATCAGGGGAAAAAATGGCACGAGGCGATCGCGACTTTTACCAATTACCTTAATCTGGCAAAAAAGCTAGGACATCAGTGGCAAGAAGGGATAGCCTACCTGCAAAAAACTGATCCTCATCCCCCATCGTTACCTACACCTTTTACCCCTCCACGCCCTTCCCTTCATCTGTCGAGATGAGGGCGCAAGCCTTGCGCCCCTACAGGAATGGTTCCCCAAAGGCGTGAATTATGTCCCCAACTGTCAACTCCTGCAACAAGCACAAAACCGCAACAGTACCGAATTTGAGCGTGCTATAAAAGCTCACGGTTAATCTATGGCACTTTAGAAAGTAAAGTGCAGTTTATTATCTCATTCTTCGGTAGCTTTATTTTGGCGTTTGTTGCCTTTAAGTTAGCCAAGTGGTGGATTAAGCGTCGGCGATTCAAACACCAATAAGTTATTGCATTTTAGTGTCACTAATTTTTGTTGGGTTTCCTACGTCAACCCAACTTACGACTATCCGACTATTAAATATTACGTCAATTTAACTTGTTAACTAAAAGCTGAATAATACATTATCTACCGACGAGTCATTTTCTCTAATTTTTCCGTCACCGCCAACTGAACTAAAGAATACAACAAAATGATCAACCAAAACCCCGACAATGTAAACGCGGCAATTGCCCAACCCGTATGCGGCACTAATAATAATACCGTTCCTGCCAATAATGCAAACCCAGTCAAACAGGCATAAATCAAACTCTTAATCGCTAAATGAATTCGTTGTAAGGCGCGATCGCTCTCCAGGGAACGCACTCTCACTTGTAGTTCCCCTTGCTCGATTCGGGCTTCTAGGCGGCGAATTAACAGTTCCGTAGAACTGGGCTTATTTAACCGATATTTAATAAAATCTCTGGCTTGTCTTGCCAGTTCTTTAACCACGTCTCCCCGCCCTTTAGCAACCGTTAGGTTTTTCACAAAAGGTTGACTAGCGGCTAATAAATTATATTCTGGATTTAAGGCACGAGCAATCCCATCAAGTGTCGTTAACGATTTTAAAATAAACGTCATTTGTGCGGGCAAGCGAAAGGGTTGCTGCTCAAACATCAAATACAATTCATTCCCCAATGCCTCAAATTCTCGCACATCGATTGGCTTTTCCCGAAACCGTTCTAAAATAAAGGCGACTAAGCGTTTAACCGGGGTCATATCCGGTTGTCGTTCAATTAACCCCATATACGTCAGGGTATCCACAACCTCATCCGTATCTTTCCGAAGAACAGCAAAAAAGGTCTTAATCATTTGGTCTCTAGCAATCGATTTTACCTCTGCCATCGTGCCAAAATCATAGAAAATAATACTGCCGTCCTGAGACACTGCCATATTCCCTGGATGCGGATCACTCTGGAAAAAACCGTCTTCTAATAACTGTTTTAGATAACAACTAATTCCCCGTTGAATTACATCATTAGTATTGATTTCACAGGCTTCTAGGCTTTGGCGATCATCAATCTTGATACCGGGCATATATTCTAGTGTGAGTACCTTCTTCGTCGTGTAGCGCCAATAAACCGTAGGCACCAGAATTCCCGGATAATTATTAAAATTTTCCCGAAACCGATCGGCATTTTTGCCTTCTTGGATATAGTCTACTTCTTGATAGAGCAAATCAAAAAATTCGCGATAAATTGCTTCAAGTTTGTACTTTCTGATCCAAGGCAAATACCGATTACCAAATCGCACCAATTCGTGTATAATCTTAAAATCTAAATTAAAAAGTCGTTCAATCCCCGGACGCTGCACCTTAACCACTACATCTTCCCCGGTATGCAACCGTGCTTTGTGAACTTGACCCAAACTAGCCGAAGCCAGGGGAAAAGGGTCAAACTCCCGATATAATGCATGAATAGACTGACCCAGTTCGGCTTCGATCACCGCGATCGCTTCCGCCCCACTAAATGCCGGAACCCGATCCTGTAAATGCCCCAATGCCTCGATGTATTCTAAGGGCAGTAAATCAGCACGAGTCGAGAGGGCTTGCCCAATTTTAATAAACGTTGGACCTAAATCCAGCAACGCCCCCACCAGCCACTGAGCGCGGCGATTTCGGTGATTGGGCGTATCATTGGCAATGGTTTTGTCCCACCACAAATAGAACATAAACTTCGCCGCCGACTGAAAAATGTCAATCTGGCGAGCGAGGGGCGAATAATTGCGTCGTTGCCAACGGGGTGGCTTGGGCGTAGCCTGGGTCAGCATTCTGCCTTTTGCATGTAATGAATGAGGAAACAGGAGCGAGAAACCATCGGTCTCCTCCTTAATACTGTAAGGTTTTATGGCAAAATGAGCTGCGTTAGGCTTACGACTTACCTACATCCCCTACTTCATCGGGTTAAGACCCAACCGTATCTCTACTTTCCTCAAAATGTTGCCCCATGATTTCACAGGTTTATGACAAATGACAACTTACTCAGATTGTCTTTGTTTTGCTTGCTGTTGAGCCAGTTGGCTGTTTTGGCGATAAAGGATAACCCGATCTTGAGCTATTTGATAACGGGGATGATCGGGCTTAACGGTACTCATCAGAGTCGATGCTTTTTCCCACGCTGCTGCTATATCTAACCACTGAGCCGCTGTATTCGCCGTTGTCCCCGCCGCATCGGCTTGGATGGCTAGTCGCACAGCTTCAGCAAATGGATCAGAGGGTGTCGCTGTTGCTGAAGTTGAGGCAGGTTGGGGGGGAGGGGTTGGTTCTTTAGGAGTGGTACTGGCGTTTAGTGTGGGAATTAGGCGATCATAAACCAACCAACCGGCTAAGAGTAAGAATAGGCTAACGCTAATACCACCAACAAGACTGCGGCGGAAACGATGGTTTTCCTTCGGTTTGCGGGAGGACACCTTGGGCAGCTGAGTTTTCTTCCTCGGTTCAGCTTTAGGAGTGCGAAGTGCCTTTAGCCCTTGCTGAAGCAAGTTAGGCTTACTCAGCACGATGTCTTGAGACCACAAGAGATGGTCGGGGTTACGGCTAATTTCTTCTAACCATAGCAATTGTTGCTCCTGCACAATGCGGCTGTTAATGTTTACCCGACGAATGGTACGCGGTGCAATGTCTTCCAGGATTTGTTGAATTTTCTTGACGAGTACGGAGCGCTCAAGGGGTTCGACTACAGGTGCTTCACACAACAGGTGTAACACGCCATCTGCAAAAACCGCTCGAGTTCTGACGCGAGCGTAGGCTAACTGTTGATTCAGAATTTGAATTATCGCCGCCACGCTGCCCTGATGAGCTTGTTTGGCGATATCATCCATCGAATCGTGCATATTTGGTTAAGCTATGGATTGGTAGCTATGGCTGACTGTTGTGACATCATCCCACACCAAATCCAAGATTCTGGTCTGGGCTTCCAAGCTTCACAACTTGGATTTCCTGGTTTTTCCCTGGCGGGATTTCGACACTTACCTAGACTCAGACGAGTACATTTGAGTCCCCGGTAGACCGTCTGCACAGGCAGTTTCCATTCCCGCGAGCCGCGCGGTACTAGTTCGTTTGATTTGCGTTGGTTGTTGATGATCGAATTCAAGAATCAACTCATGGTGCAGCAATTTCAACTAGCTTTGTGAGCATCTATATCGAAGTCCATGTCAATTTACAACAATGAGGTTGGGGAAGTCCAGTGTATGCCAGCGCCAAATTAAAAATTATGGCGTGGGTCTTATTGCTCCTGACTTAACCGCGTCATTGGGAATGGGGCGGGACTCAGACCAAGGGACTAAGCCGATCTGGGGTAGCTTAGCTGGGTTCTTTCTCGCCGGAAGATAATTTGGGTAGTGTATTTACAAAGGTTTACAATTAATAAAGGAAAATATTGTCCAAACTCGGAGGGTTTTCATGCTGCTCAAATCGACAACTCGTCACATTCGCATCTACGCTGCCGAGGTGCAAAACAGTCAATTAGTCGAGAGTAACAATGTTTTGACACTAGACGTTGACCCCGATAATGAATTTAATTGGAGTGAAGATGCCCTGCAAAAAATCTATCGTAAGTTTGATGAATTTGTCGAAGCCTATAGCGGAGAAGATTTGACCGAATACAATCTTCGCCGTGTCGGCTCCGATTTAGAGCATTATATGCGATCGCTCCTACAAAAGGGCGAGATTAGCTACAACCTAGAGTGTCGGGCAATGAACTATAGCATGGGATTGCCGCAGGTTGTGTCTCAGGACTCTTAAATTCAACCCTAACGCCAAGTGCGATTGCCTTGTTCATCGGTGCGTGCTTGGCGAATCACATCAGAAATTTCTTCTGCATCCTGAATATGGTGTAGAGCTTTTTCTTGCCCGTCTTCGTCTTTTACGGTGAAGTAAGTGGGGACTTCAATGTGATCACCGGTAATATCAGGAGCATCAACGGCGACTTTCTGTGCTTTTTGCTCTAGGGTTTGCTCCTCTGGCGAGACTTTATCGCCAGGATTGAGCGTATCATTGGTATCTGGGCGTTCTGGCTTATTCATAAGATCCTCGTACTTTGCCTGTCTAGTGTGATCATAAAAACTCTACGGGGAGATTTACCTCTTTCTAGAGTGAGAATTGTTCTGTAGAAATTGTTTGAGGGTTAAACGCCGATTTTCCAAAAAACGACTCCAAAAACCTGGAATAAACTCATCCATCGTTTCGGCTAATGCCCACATTTCCAGGTTAATCATTTTGTACAACAGGTCATGGGAGTTCTCAATTTGCTCCATAAGCTGTTTAATTTCAACACTCGCAGGGGAGTTGAGCTCCTCAAAGGAGTGATCATCGGAGGTGTCATCATCGGGCTTGGGCATGTCTGTTGGCACTGTGTTAAGCTGATCAGCAATACTCAGAAACTGAAGTCAACCGCTTCCTGGAGTGGGAATTTTCCGAAGCGACTCCTCTAAGTCACAAAAAAGTATTATAAATAAAGTTATTTTTTCCAATAGAGGCAACTGTTGTCTGTCAAAGATCCCCTGAATCCTTGGAATTATAAACCGTGGTGGTGTCAGCCTTGGTCAATTCTCCTGACCGGAGTCGTAATCATCACGGGGAGTTGGGTTCTAGCCAAAACGCTCTGGATAACTGTGATAGTGACTACCCCCATTTTGGTTTGGTGGTTTTACTTTTTATGGCTGTGGCCCCGTCTATTGCGACTCAGTAGCCTAGAGTTGATGAATCGCCAACCCGATCAAGAGTCAGAGCCTTCTGAAACCATTTATACCTCAGATAAGTAAACGGCTTCTTGAATCAGACGCTAGAATTTGTAATCAGTAGGCTTATTTCGGTAATCCTAGAATAGAGATGCATCGCGATCGCGGCAGTGCGACTTCAATCGCCAACTTATTACTAGCTAGACGTAGCCAAGAGTGTTTCCATGGACAATCCTGCAGCAACCCTTCACTGCCCTAACTACCGCTGTCAGGCTGCCAATCCCCCTGTCAATAAGTTCTGTCAGAACTGTCGCACGCCCATGAAGCGGCGTTATCTGTGGGCGCTGGGATCGGGCATAGAAGCATATCAGCTCGAATCAATAATCGCCAACCGTTATGTGTTGGTCAATGAGCGGATTTTACTCGATACCAAACCAGCAACGCCACCGGATACCCCTCAAGAAATTCCGCCGGAGTTGTTGCCCTATTTAAGACTATCTCCCTATGGCTTACATATTCCCCAAGTATACGGGCGGCTGACAGGCAGTGGAGAACAACCAGGTTCACAAATCTGGCTATTGGAAGAGGCGCCAATTCAGGAAACCGATGCGGCTGGATCTCAAGGACAACTATTTCCTCCCCTGAGTCGAGTCTGGAAAGAAGCACCAGCCATACGTCAACTCAACTGGTTGTGGCAAATCGCCAATCTGTGGCAACCCTTAAGCCATGAAGGGGTGGCGACAAGTTTGCTCAATCCCAATTGGCTGCGTCCAGAAGGCTCTATCCTGCATCTATTGGAACTAAGGCGGGATGCGGCACCGACGCTCAAACAACTCGGTCAGTGCTGGTCTCAATTCATTCCAGAAGCATCCTCACCCGCGACGCCGTTTTTAGACCAACTCTGTGATCAACTGATCCAAGGAAAAATTCGCACCGCCGAACAACTGGTGGGACTACTTGATCAGGCAATCAAAGACTGTGGACAATGGCAATCTCGTCGTTATCAGATTTTTACCAGTACAGATTCGGGTCCAGTTCGCCACCACAATGAAGATGCTTGTTACCCACCGATTGGACTACTACAGAGTCCGTCAACGGATGAAAATGCCTTAGCCATCGTCTGTGACGGGATTGGCGGACATGAGGGCGGTGAAATTGCTTCGGGGTTAGCGATTAACATTTTGCGAGAGCAAGTGGAACGCCTCAATTTTGATCGTGACCATTGGAACCCAACCCACCTGACGCTGCAACTCGAACAAGCTGCCTGTGCCGCTAATGACGCCATCAGCCAGCAAAATGATAGCGAATATCGCTCAGAGCGACAGCGGATGGGTACAACCGTGGTCATGGCTCAAACCAGCGCCCATGAAATATACATCACTCATGTCGGAGACAGTCGCGTTTACTGGGTGACGCGCCAAGGTTGTCATCAAATTACCCAAGATGATGATCTAGCCTCCCGTGAAGTGCGATTGGGTTACACCTTTTACCGCTATGCTGTGCGACAGCCCAGCTCCGGTTCATTGATTCAGGCTTTGGGCATGGCATCGTCTACCACATTACATCCAACCACCCAGCGGTTTATCCTTGATGAAGATAGTGTATTTCTCCTCTGTTCCGATGGTCTGAGTGACCATGACCGAGTGGAACAATATTGGCAAACCGAAATTCTGCCCATTCTGGACGGGCAGGTTGATGTACCAACCGCCGCCAAGCATCTCATCGAGATTGCTAATCGGCAAAATGGTCATGATAATGTTACCTTGGCATTGATCTACTGTCAGGTAACGGCATCAGGGGACACAAAACCAACAGAACTGGCGCCGCCTCAGCCGGAATCGTTGCCTTTGCCGATAACATCGCAAATGCCCAAGGTAGCCGCCATTGTACCGTCCCAGCAGAAAACTCAACAATTGATCAGACCGAAGCGGCGTCCTTGGGAACTGCTATTAGCAATTGTTGTACTGTTAGTGGTGGGTGCAGGAATGGCTTACCTATTATTACCTCGGCGTTGGATACAAGGGTTTGTCAGCCAGAGTTCTAATTCTGCTCCTCCAGTATCCGTGTCAGTGACTCCATCTCCAACGGCTCGTTCAACGCCAACGCCTGAAACGGTTTCGTCCTTGGAGAACTTGACACTGATGCGAGTGACTCGCTCAACTATTACCAATGCAGAAGGACAAGATGTTCCGTTACTACTGCGACTAAAGCCTCCGGAGGAAAATCTCTCACCGATTCGGTTAGTTCCGAGAGGGAGTGTGCTGCAAGTTATTCGGCAATCGTCCGATTCTGGGGAAGATGATTGGCTCAAATTGAGAGTTTGTTCGGCGGGGACACGAAGCGCCGACACACAATCGGTACAGACAGCAATTGAACAGTCTGCCAACTCTACCCCAGAATCCCCGACTCTATCGGATGCAAAAGAGCGCGGCACTATTTATCCTCAGGTTCAGCCAGGGGATAGAGGTTGGATAAAAGTTGTCAATATTCGCTCAAATTTTGAATTAAATTTCAACCCAACATCCGAACAATTGGGTGTGTGTACAAGTGAACCTCCCTCTGAGGCTTCAACTCCTGCCCTAAGTTCTCCTAAATCCCCTTAGAGCGTCGGTCTAGTAACGACACTTAGCACTCTTGAGGAAGTAGACTGGATACACAAACCCTAGCCAAGACTCGGTAGACTAATAAGAAAAATGTTGCTCTACATTTGGGCGTTGAATGTCTGATATCGAAATTCCTTGCCTCAGTTTAGCGATCGCACGTCTGTCTACGGCTGGGGCAGATAACTTTGCTGTGTGGGTGATTGAAGCTCCTTATCCTGGGGGTTATGTTCATCATGACTCAATTTGGTCTCCCACTCTGACTCAAACGTGGTTGGCATGGCAACAAATGTTTTCTACAGGGAATTTGCCTCCCCTATTGCCCCTGCCTCATCCCTTGACGCCTACACCAACATTATCGCCCCAGAGCGAAAACGCCACGACGCAGACGATTAGCTACGGCGGACGACTGATGCAGCAGTTGGGAATAGATTTGTGGAATTGGCTATTTGCGGGTTCAATTCAAACAACATTGGCTGAAAGTCGCGGGATTGCTCGGGGACAAAATACATCCCTGCGCGTGCGCTTGGAAATTCGACATCCTGAACTTATCCCCCTCCCCTGGGAAATTATGCAGGAAATGGCAGGTAAACCCGCTATTTCTCTGTCTACTCAACTGCTGTTTAGCCGCACGACGAGTAATGTTGACTCTCTCAAACCACTAATCCGCCACGATCAAGCTCTCAATATCCTGCTCGTATTTGGACAAGATATCCACCGCTCCAGTGGTAACCATTCAGCCGCCCGCCTCCAGCTTGAACAAGAGGCAGGGGTTTTAGAAAAAGTTTTCCAATCCTGTCAAAAGTTCAACCCCACAGCCGTTCCCTGCTTTGTCGAAAAGCTGATACAACCAACACCTGCTGATTTAATTGCTGCCTTGGACACAGGAGGTTATAATATCCTTTTTTATGCCGGTCATGGTGAACCGGCTCCCGATGGGGGTTTATTATTTTTAAGTCCAGACGCCACCATCAATGGCACAGAATTGGCTCAAGTCTTGGTTCGGAATCAAGTGACCTTGGCGGTATTCAATACCTGTTGGGGCGCTCAACCGGATCAGGTGGGAGGTCAAACGATTCCCCGGAGTAGCTTAGCTGAGGTGTTAATTCACCATGGTGTACCCGCCGTTTTGGGTATGCGCGACTCCATTGCCGATCACGAAGCCTTGAGTTTTATCCAAAGTCTTGCCCAAGCCCTAGCTACCCGGATGCCTATTGATCAAGCTGTCGCTGTTGCTAGACAACAATTACTCACGCTCTACAAGTTCAACCAACCGGCTTGGACGTTACCTGTGCTTTACATGCATCCGGAGTTCCCAGGACAGTTGATTGCTTCCTTAGCAGAAGGGATTACTGAGCTTCCCCCTATGCCCAGCCACTGGAATGGCGTACAAACCCCCACAGCTTGCTTGCGTTCCTTGAACTCAACCGGTAAAGTTTGGCGAATTCGCGGTGGGCTGATGCGTGTGGGACGCGGACAGGAGAATGATTTGGTTTTGGATGAGGAAATGTGGGTTAGCTATAAACATGCAGAAATTATCTGTCGCGATACCTTCACCCATCCCGAACAAATCCCAACTTACTTCCTGCGTGATTTTTCTCGCAACGGCACTCATATTTTACGAGCAGATGGGTGGCAGAGAATCCACCATCAGGAAGTGCCATTGGAGTCGGGTAGCCAGCTAAAATTTGGCAGTACTCAAAGTCAAACCTTGGAATTTATTATTGAAAACATTTAATCCAAAAACTTAACAAATCTTAGAAGCATAGGGATTCAAGCCGAGGGTCACACAGGTGAATTCAACCGTTCCCCCAATTGCGCCAATTATCGGCATCAACCTTAATTTTCTGAATGATTACGGAACATTCGAGAGTGCTGATGTAGCTATTCCTATCAATTTTCATCTACACCAAAGATCACAGAAGGGGTATTATGACCAGTCAACATAAACCATACCGAAATTATCAAGATGCTTTGAGTCAAGCCCAAGGAGAACTCATAGAAGTACTCTGGCAACCCGACGACAATTGTTATCCCTGGAATCCCGCTGAACCCGAAGCCCAAGACTATTTGGCAGATCTGGAAGCGGGATTTTCTCTGGATGCTTGTCAAACACCGGCGGAAATTACCTCAGGCTCACAAACCCTATTCAATCGCTTGCACCAGTGCTGGACATCTCTGACGCCCTCAGATTCTTCAGGTTCAGCATCTGTGAAGCGGTCATTGGCTCAACGGTTTTCCGGCGTTCCGGCGTCTTGGTTGGACGCGATCGCCGACCAAGCTCAACAGGCGTTGTCCATGAATCAGTCATTCGCCGATAAGCTTGTTTTATGCGTTAAACCGTTATTGCCGAACTGGAGTGAAGATGATCTGTTAATTTTTGCCCGTCCGTGGGCTTACGCTATGCGAGGCAATCAAGACTTTGGCACTGTTGGCTCAGTCAAATGGTCTGAATTATCGCCCATTGAGCAGGTGCGCTTAAGTTTAGCTATTGCCCATTATACTCTCACGCAACTGGACAACGATCCTGAGGACAATTAATTACCGGGTTCAATTGTCTTATGGTAGAGGTGGGCGGGAGCAGTGATCACTGAGTAAGAAAACCCGCCCAAGCGTCAAAACCAGGCTCCAGGTCAAATCACAGATTTGGCTTTTCGCCTTAACTAAAAGGCGGCAACAGAGGCAGCAAGAGGGTAATGAAATAGTACACTAAGGGAGCCGTAAAAACATAGCTGTCTGTGCGGTCTAAAATACCACCGTGACCAGGAATTAATTGTCCTGAATCCTTGACACCTGCATCTCGTTTCATCATTGATTCGGTTAAGTCTCCCAAAAGGCTAGCCACCCCAATTAAGGTGCCGAAAACAAATCCACTGAGTTGCCAATTCGACCATTGCAGATACCAAGCCCCAGCCATAGCCACTGCTCCACTAGCGCAAAGCCCAAAAATTGCGCCTTCTACTGTCTTTTTGGGACTAATACTCGAAAGGGGAGTTCGACCAAAAAACTTGCCAAAACTATAGGCACCAATATCGGCTGCCCAAATACAGCCAAAGGCGAGTAGAGTAACAGTTAAACCTTGGGACAGAACCGTTAGGTTAGTCCAAGGGTGAAGCCAAGAGCCATTGAAGGAGAAACTATTGATGCTAGCTGTAGCATTCAGTGGCAATGAAACCCCTCCATCTAAGCCAACACGCAATCGTATCCAGTAGCTAGGCAGATAACCGCCATAGAGTAATCCCAAAATCGAAGCGGCAATATCCGCAATCGTCGCCATTTTGGGTTGAAAGAGCAGGTAAAAACAAATCAAGGTTCCGGCGATGGGAAAGGCAGCATCCGTAAGATTAGAGTTAAGGGCGGCTGTCACCAATAAAAGCTGACTCACAACTAACGTCGTTTTAGCCGCAGGCGCAATTCCTTTTGCCTGAACCAGTTGAAAATATTCCAATTGACCCAAATAGACGATGACACACAGGCCGAGGGTAAAATACCATCCTCCCGCTACAATCATCCCCATCGCTAGGGTAATCGCTACAATTCCACTAAAAATTCGAGACCAGGGCATAGAACTTTGGTTGACACAAGACAGTCTCAATTAACTGTCTAGATGAAACTATTACATTAAGATTAACAATCTGACCGCACTCGCAGTTAGTCAATTTGAGGATGGGTAGGTGCGAGTTATCAACTTTCAACTACCCCAACTTACTCAGCTTCGCCTTGAGGCGTCGCTTCGCGCTCAGTTGGGGATTGCATCTGTAGTCCACCTCAACTGCGAGTACCTGGAGAGGCGCTCACCTTTGGCTTCGTCCGACGACGCATCAGGGACGGCTGAAAAACGCCCCGTACTCTCCCAGTCTTGCCGAGAGAGCAACACTCTAAGCGCAACATTCCTGGCACCAACCAAATCGGCATGGAGAGTATAACTGCATTGCTGGCATACAAAAGTTAAACCCTTGTTGGGTCTATTTTCTTTAGATGTATGACCGCAGCACGGACAAGCCACAGAAGTGTAATGAGCATCTACTTTGAAAGCCAAACTACCAGACAAC